>NZ_CDRRUH010000004.1:0-85168 GCF_977045365.1 Fusicatenibacter sp. | reverse complement strand
TTCTTGTGCTGGGCTGCCTTTTCTGTGGGCAGATCATGACGAAGGATCCCTCGTATATGGATCTGAAAAACTGTTCCGTCATGCCGTGCCGGGAATTTCTGTTTGGAACCGATACGATGGGAAGAGATATTTTCTCGATGATCTGGTACGGCGGCAGAATATCGCTGGCGATCGGTCTGCTTTCTACGCTGATTTCCACCGTGATTGCCGTTCTTTTCGGCGCAGTCAGCGGATGTGCACCGGCGTGGCTGGACGCGCTTCTGATGCGGCTGACCGAGATCTTTTTGTCGGTGCCGAATCTTCTTCTTGTCATTTTTCTTCTGGCCGCTGCGGGAAAATCCAATGTGATTACGATTTCTGCCGTGATCGGAATGACAAGCTGGACAAGCATTGCAAAGGTTGTGCGGACCGAAGTACGGCAGATCCGGAACAGTGAATACGTGATTGCGTCGCGCTGTATGGGAGGCAGTTTTTTCTATATTTTATGGCACCATCTGGCACCGAACTTTTTTTCGTCTATTATGTTTATGGTGGTTATGAACATCCGAAGTGCGATTGCAGCAGAATCCACACTGAGTTTTATGGGAATCGGTCTTCCTCTGGAGGTGATTTCCTGGGGCAGCATGCTGTCGCTTTCGGAAAAAGCGCTGATGACAAAGGCATGGTGGATCATTCTGATCCCGGGTGTTTTTCTGATTGTGACGCTGCTTAGTTTTACAAGCATTGGAAATTATCTGCGGAAGCAGGCAAACAGAAAACAGAGAAATCTGTGAGCTGTTCAGAGAGGCTGCGGTCTGTGGGGAATCCCTGCAGACTGCAGCTTTTTTCTGCCGTCTCCATTGACAGAAAATATCCGTGAAAGACAGTCACAGAAATACATAATTATAGTAGACACTTTTCGACATAAGAGATATAATTTGTTATATATGGCTAAAAATTACAAGGGTTTTTACGGTTAGGGAAAAGGACTTCCGCGCTTGCAGGTTCCATTATTCCGGCCAACAGAAAGGCAAAATGATGATAAAAGAAATAACGGATCTTCTGGCTGTGTTCGGCGGAAATCTGCCGCTGATTGCAGTCGGCTGTGTGGAAGGAATTGCCGCAGTCGTACTGCTTGGAACGGGACTGCAGCGGAAACGGAAAAAAGAAAAGCGGCCATCCTTTGGCGGAGCCGAGCGCGTTTTCCTCGATGAAATCGGAAAAGAAGAGGGGGAGGCATGGCTGATGCTGCGCACCGCGGATAAGATGCCGGTTTACCTGACCGAAAATATCGAAGAGATGATCGGCGTAAACCTGCAGAAACTTCAGGAGGATGTGACCTGCCTTCGGAACATGGCAATGGATATCCGCGAAGCAAACCATCTGTGGAGTAAATATCTTGCATGGGACGGGGCAGAGCCATTTACCTTTGAGATTCTGCATAAAAACGGCAACCGCTTCCAGACACGGATCACACGCTGCGGAAATGGAAAATACGATCTGTTTTCCTTCCAGGATATTACCGCGCACTATGAGAAAGAAAAAGAATACCAGAGAAAACTCCTTCTGGCACAGGAGGAAAGCCGTTCAAAAACAACGTTCCTCTCCCAGATGTCGCATGAAATCCGTACCCCGATGAACGGTATCATGGGTATGCTGGCATTAGCGCGCGGAAAGCTGGATCCGCAGAATCCGGCGATGCAGTATCTGACAAAGGCCGGAGAGCTTTCCGACCACCTGCTTTCCCTCATCAACGACATTCTCGATATGTCGAGGATCGAGGCTGGAAAAGTGGAACTGGAGTGCAAAGCGTTCAGCCTCAAAAAACTGGGTGAGCATCTCTACGACATGTTTGCCAAAACGCTGGAGGCACGCAGCGTTCACTACGAAGTCAAATTTGAGGATATGACCGTTGATTACGTCAAGGGCGATGAACTCCGCCTGAGCCAGGTTATCATCAACTTTCTGTCCAATGCCGTGAAATTTACAAAAGAGGGCGAAATCACCGTAACCTTCCGCCAGATGATGCTCCAGAATGGAAAAGCCGATCTGATGATCTGCGTGCACGACACCGGAATCGGTATGAAAACCGAATTCATCAGCCGCATTTTCCGGCCGTTTGAGCAGGAGGGTGAGCACATCACCAAGGAGTACGGCGGAAGCGGCCTTGGTATGGCAATCACCGACAATCTTGTGCGGCTGATGGGCGGCGAGATTATCGTAAAGAGCAAGCAGGGCGAGGGTTCCGACTTTACCGTCTTTATCAGTCTGCCGGTCGCTGAGCCGGAGGAGGCAGCAGCGCCTGCAGCGGTTGCCGCAGGAAACGGCGAAAATGCATTCCGCGGCCGCCGCATCCTGATGGCAGAGGACAACGAGATCAATGCCATCGTTGCTGTGGAATTTTTAAATGAGATGGGAGCCGAGGTCGATGTGGCAGAAAACGGCCAGATTGCTGTCGACAAATTTGCATCCCATCCGGAAAACTATTACGACTTTATCCTGATGGATGTGCAGATGCCGGTGATGGACGGCCGGAAGGCAGCCAGAACGATCCGTGCACTGGACCGGCCGGATGCCGGAAGCATCCTGATCTTTGCGCTCTCCGCCGATGCGTTCACCGAGGACGAACGGCTTTCCATCGAGAGCGGCATGAATGGACATTATACAAAACCGGTTGACTTTGAAGCACTGCAGCGCAGTGTAGGAGGTTTTCTCAGAGAAAAGCATGGGTAGATAATGAAAAAGATTGATAAGAAAAAAGCAGGAATCGCCATTGCGGCGGTTCCGGTGATTGCGGCAGGAACGGTAGCCATGGTTTCTGCCTATAAACAGGGGATGGAATTTACACCGACCGACGGAAGAAAGGATTTCCAGGCAAATAAGGTCGTGTTTGAGAACGATGAAAATGCGCTGGAGCACCAGGATTCCGCTTCCGATGAGGAGAGCCGTCTGCTGCAGCAGAAAAACAGCGAACAGAATCAGGGAGCCGATCTGCAGAACCAGGCGGATTATCTCTTTGAAGATCAGAAAGTTCAGCAGGAGACAGGGAACGAGACGACTGTCGGAATCGATGAGGAGCAGAACGGAGAGGAAACAAAGAAATCCGATGGTGCACCGACGACGGAACTGCAGAATCCGCAGCAGAATCAGCCGGATGAGACGTACCATGTGACAGAAAATCCAAGTGATGCGGACGTGACGATCCGCGGAAACGATGGAACGATCCCGGCGGGAAACAATAATGGAAACACAGATGGAGACAGGAATGGAACCACAACACCGTCCAGCAGCGGAACGCAGGATCCGCTCACGCCGTCAGTGACACCGGCGCCGAGTGTAACGCCGGGAATTCTCCCGAATCCGACCGAGACACCGGAAGAACCGATCATCACGCCGGCACCGACTGAGACACCGGTGCAGCCGACGCGGCCTTCCAACACGGTAAAGGATCCGACGACCTCGAAGGGGCAGCCAAGCGACGGCCTCATCACCGGAACAACGACAAAGCCGTATCAGGACGGTGTCACGCCTTCCAAGCAGCCAAATGAAGCAGAAGCTGACGGCGGCAGTGTTCTGATCAATCAGCAGATCGGAAGAGGCGCAGGCACGTTCTACTGCGGTCAGACCGTTGACCAGGAGCAGATTTACAACGGACTGGATACGTATGTGATTGGAAGCGATGGAACACGGTATGTCTGGGGTGCAGACGATCTGGACAAATATATCCGCATCGATGCCCTTTCCTTTGACGGCGGCGAGACCTGGACCAGCGATTTCCCAGTTACCATTCCGTCCGGCGATGCGAGCATTGCGCAGATGATGATCCGGGTACAGTATCGTTTTTCCACGGAGGATGAGAAGTGGAGTGAGAGAAAAATTAAATATTTTGTCGCGCCAAACCGCGTTTTCATTCTTTCTGAGACAGTGCAGGAGGGAGAAACGGTTCTTGATACGAGCAAAATTCTGAATGAGGAACAGCATCCGGAGAGCGGACAGAAGATGAATCTGTTTCTGTATCAGTTGTATCTGCTTGGAAATGATACGCAGCTTACGAGCCTGTTTCCAGGCTGGGCGGAGGACGGCGAGCTTGTTCCGTGGTTTTATTATCCCACAGACGGACGCCATATTCTCGAGCCGGAAAAGATGGTTTCTCTGGATTCCCACTATACGGTACAGATGCAGCATTTCTGGATGTCGGAGGATATGGAAGTCGGCGATGATTACAGCAATCTTGCCTACCTGCAGACGCTGACCGATTATCAGGAAAGTGGCTTTTCTTCCCTGGCGGCAGTTTCCGGAAGCGGCTGGAAAGAGAAGCACCGCTGCGAGACCCTGACGGTTCCGGAATACGTGCAGGCGATCAACATCGACCCGGATTCCGGTCTTGCCGCCGACTATCTGGCTGTGCCGGATACCGTGTACTACATCGAGACGCTGAATGACGGACTCCGTGTGGACAAGGGATATCAGGTGGATGAAAACAATCCGGTATATGCGTCGAATGAAGCAGGCATTCTGACCAATAAAGCAGGCACAGAGCTGATCGGAATCCCGTATGACGCAGAAAAAGTGACCGCTGCGAAAGAGGTCACGAAAATCCGCATCAGCGCCGAGAATCAGATTAAGGAGCTGCATCTGGAAGCAGATGAGATTGAGGATCTTCCGAGTGCCAATTACGAATACCTGAATCACTGCAAAATCATTGTAAAGGATGAGATGCTGGAGGAATTTCTGCAGACGTACAGCGCCGTACTTGCAAAAAGCGTGGACAACTGCGTGGCATCCGAGGAAGAGCCGGATGTGACTTATACTGTAAAAGACGATACGATCGTCAGCAGCGATGGAGTGCTGCGCCGCGTATTAAAGGCAGACAGAACGAGCATCCAGCTCTCGAATGATGTTAATGTGATTGGTGATTTTGCCTTTGCCAATACCCCGAATATTACCACGCTGATTCTGCCGCAGAGCGGTACAGCGGTATCCCTGGAAGCAGATGCACTGGCAAAGAGCGGCATCGAGACGGTGCGCTGTTATACGATGACACAGTACCGCGTGCTGAAAGAACAGCTCCGGGCGGCCGGCGCAGAAAAAGAGATTACGCTGGAACTCGTCGGCATCTCGAAAGAGGGATACCATTATGCGAGAACGGAGCAGGACGGCATTGTGACCGGCGAGCTGATCAGCGCACCTTCAGATGTGACAGCGTTTGACGGTGCTGTGACGGCGGAGGACGGCACGGAAGTGCAGATTACCGCGATCGGCGATGCAGCGTTTGCAAACTGCACGGGTCTGCAGTGGGTTACGCTGCCGGAGAGCGTAAAATCGATCGGCTATCAGGCATTTTACAACTGTACGTCGCTGCAGGGCATCTTAAGCCGGAGCACCGATACGATTTCGATCGGAAACCAGGCGCTGGACGGCTGTACATCAATCCGTTTTGCCGCATTCAATGCCATGGAGTGTACGACGGCAGAGGGATACAGCCCGGAGATTGTCGATTCGTATGGAACCTCGTATTTCTATGTGCCGACAAATTCCGAAGGCTATCCGGATACGGCGCTCAGCTTTACGGAGGATTCGAACGTAACAGGCTACGATGTGGCGACAGTCGGGGAAAATACCCGTGTTCTTTACGGAACCAATGAAGAGTCCGGCATGTGGCTGGCACTCCGTTCCGGTTTGATTCTGTCGGATACGCTGGAGCTGCCGGATACAACGATTGAGATTTTCCGCCGCGCGTTTGCGGAAACCTTCGCTTACCATGGTTCCTACAGCGTCAACTGGGCAGCGAGCCCGAATCTCTGGGCTATCGATGCGGGAGCGTTCCAGGCTTCCGAGATCGGCGGAGATCTTGTACTGAATGAGAATTCTTATATTGGATCGTATGCATTTGCCGGATGCACAAAACTGGAAAGTGTGGAAGCACCTGGCGTGTCGGTTTGCCTCGACGAGGCAGCATTTGAAAACTGCAGCAGCCTGCGCAGTGCTTCGTTTGGAAATATGGGAGAAACATCGACCATCTTTGCAGGAATGTTTACGGGTTGTGATGAACTTTCTGAAATTACGCTTTCTGATTACTATGCACCGCAGACCGGTATCTACGGCAGTATGGGATTCCAGTTCAACTATAACTGGACGCAGGAAGAAGAGTCCGAACGGCTACGGCTCAATGTGCCGGAGGGCTCTGAGGAAAACTATATCAAAGAGTGGCGTTATCTGTATGCGGGCTATTACGATTTCGGGGATGATTCCGCTTATCAGAACATGTGGACTGATATTCAGTGGAACAACATGAACTGGGAGACCTGGGAGTTTCCGGCGGATGAAACGGTCGATCAGATTCTGAAGGAAACCCTGACGGAGAAAGAAAACTGCATCCGCAGAACGCTCGGTATCGAGACGGTTTCCGAGCCGACCGGTTTTTATCCGTACCGCGTGGATTACGATATGATCACGATGATCGGTGCACCGTCCTCTACGGAATTTGTTTACCTGTCCGGACCGGATCTGGATCTGCCGGACGGCTGGTACCCGGATTACATTGGAACAGGAATGTTCCGTTCCTGCGCAGACCTGCAGGGTGTGATTGTGCCGGATTACATTGCCGGTCTTTCGACCAATGCATTTAACGGAGCGAAAAACAATCGTTTCTATATCTATTTTGAGAGCGGCACACCGATGGAGCTGATGGGATGGTCGAAAGAAGAACCGTTCCGCTTCGGCGATGATGAGAGTAAGATTCAGATTATGGTGGCATTCGGTGCCGAGAATGATTATATCAACGCCTGGATGTATCCGATGGCAGGCTATGCTAATCTGGATGAGATGCTGGCGGATATCCGTGCGGAGCTTTCCGTGGACGGCAAAGAGCCGACAGATCTGGAAGTGTATGAGGAGACCGGAAAACGGCTGCTTGCCGTGGAAAACCGCCTGCGTGCGATGATGGATCTCGCCCCGATTTCGGATGCCTCCGAGCTGGCCGGAGAACTGCCGGGCCTGTTGGAGACTGCAAAGACGGCAGAAGAAAAGACGCAGAAAATCGAAGAGCAAAAAGCAGCAGAAGCACAGCAGAGCGCTGCTGTTGAGATCGAGAATAAGACAGAAGAAAACGGCGGCGCAGATTCCGCGGTTTCGGGATCGGAAGAGCCGGATCAGACACCGGAATCAGAAGAAAAAACAGAGAGCGCATCGGAGGCAGCGTCTGCGGAAACAGAAACAGAAGCAGAGACGGCAGTGCAGTCCGAACCAGAAAGCGCAGATGAGGAGGAAGCACAGGAATGATAGTGGAGCAGTCCAGACAGATTATTGCAGAGGTCAACAAGGCCTTTATCGGAAAAAATGAAATTGTAGAAAAGGTACTGATGACCATCTACGCCGGCGGACACGTCCTTTTGGAGGACTGCCCGGGCGTCGGAAAAACGACACTGGCTGTCACCTTTTCCAAAGTGCTGGGACTTTCCCACAAACGAATCCAGTTCACCACCGACACGCTTCCGTCAGACATCACCGGTTTTAACATGTTCAACCGCGAGACAAACCAGTTCGAGTACCGCGACGGAGCTGCCAACTGCCAGCTTCTTCTGGCGGATGAGATCAACCGTACCTCACCGAAAACACAGTCGGCGCTTCTTGAGGTGCTTGAGGAGCATACGATCAGTGTGGACGGCGTAACGCATATGCTGCCGGAACCGTTCATCTGCATCGCAACACAGAACCCGCTCGGTTTTGCCGGAACACAGCCGCTGCCGGAATCCCAGCTGGACCGTTTCATGGTCTGCCTTTCCATCGGCTATCCGAGCCTGGAAAACCAGATGAAGATCATTCACTCTCAGAAGTACAGCAATCCGCTTGCCGATCTGCGCGAGGTAACGACAGCGCAGAATATTATGGAAGTAAGAGATTACCTGAGTTCTGTCAAGATGACGGACGCTGTTTTAAGCTATGCGATCCGTCTCTGTGAAGCGACGAGAAACCATCCGCTGATCGAGCTTGGTATTTCTCCGCGAGGCGTCCAGGCGCTGGTGCGTATGGCATGTGCGGGAGCGGTTCTTCGGGAGCGCAACTACGTCGTGCCGGAGGATGTTCAGAGAATCTTCTGTGATGTCTGCGCACACCGTCTGGTACTCCGGCCGCAGGCGCAGGTCGACGGACTGACTGCGAGAGCACTTCTCGAGGAGATCATGATGAAGGTAAGACCGGAAGCAGAGAGGTAAACCGCTATGTGGAAAAATCGACTGGGGTATATCCTCACGGCGGGTGCGATGTTCCTGCTTGTCTTTTTCTTCAGTGAGCCGTTCCTTCTTTATGCGGGCACTGCCCTGATCCTGATTGCACTTGTCGTCGGTATCGGCATGCATCAGGAATGCCGGGATCTGGAAGTGAAGCTGAAGGTCGGAAAAGGTGTGCGCGGAGGCGAAGAGCTTCCGCTTGAAATTACGGTCAGAACGCAGAAGAGTCCGTGGTTTCTGCGCTGTATCCAGATGGACCTCACCATCCAGAATGAAATGTTCCAGACGACAGAGCAGACGAGACTGATCCTGCCGCTGTCGGGCCGGGCGAATTGTTTTACCATGAAAGAGACGATTCCGGTCTGCGGAGAAATTGAGGTTACATGCAGCCAGATCCGGGCGTATGACTTCTTAAGACTGTTCTGTACGGAGATTGATACGCTGGAACTTGCGAGTACGGTCGTTTATCCGAAACGCCGCCGGCTTCAGGTGCAGCTTTCCCGCACGGCTGCCGGTATTCCAAAGTACACCGGAATGGTTCAGAACCGCAAGGGAAGTGATCCAAGTGAAATGTTTGATATCCGGGATTATACGCCTGGGGATGACATTCGATCCATTCACTGGAAACTGTCAAGTAAGACGGACAATCTGATTCTGCGCCAGGCGAGCGATCCGGCGCACTACAACACGGTGCTGCTGCCGGATTTTGGACGAAATCAGCTGGAACAGGAGCATGCGGCAGAGCAGATTAATGCGGCGATCGGCTATGCCGTTGCACTCGGAGAAGAACTGCTGCGGCAGAATGCGGCCTTCGGCTTTGCTTTTCCGACGCCGCAGGGCCTGAAAATAGAGGAAGTCAGAAACCGCAGTGCATTTCAGCAGCTTATCGCACTGTGGCTCAGTGTGCCGGTACAGGAAATGAGCGGCACGGGACTCCGCTATTTTGAAATGAATCATATGGAAGAGCGCTTCACAAAACTGATTCTGTTTGCAGCCGGTGATGATATGCCGAATCCTGGCGCACTGAACGGAAAAATCGATGTTACAGTGCTTGCGGCAACGGAAACGGAACACATCAAAACCAGCACGGCCGGAACGTGCGAGCGTCTGGAACTCCCAAGCAGATGGGAGGCCGGGGAATGCGAGAGAATCATATGCTAGGAGCCAGTATGAAGAATTGGAACAATCAAAAACAACAGATTCCCACACTGGAAATCCTTCCGGAGGGAACAAAACTGACCGGTGTCACAGCAGCCATTCCGGTATTTTTTATCGCATTTGGAATCATGGAAATGCTGCAGAACATCTGGGGCGATGCAGCGCCGGGACACCTGGTACTGCTGATCGGACTTGCGTTCGGCATTTTCTGCTGCTGTGCGGCAGAGGTCTTAAAACAGAAAAAGAAAAAAAGTAATGGAATCCAGATCATTTCCTTTGCGGTGGTGTGGCTGCTGGCCGGAATCCCGCAGAGCATCCGCGGCCTGCAGGGCTTCTGGCGGATTACGGCGGAACGGTGGAGTGCAGCGCGTGACGGCGGTACGGCAGCGTACACGGCTATCGCAGGAATCCGTGAAATCCGGGCGGTCACACTTGTTGTATCCGTGCTTGTGATGGAAGTTCTCTGGATGCTGCTGCTGAAAAGAAAGCACCGCACCCTGGGTTCTCTGATCTGTGCAGCCGGCATTCTGATTCCGCTTCTCTTAGATGTATTCCATCCGGTATCGGCAGCATTCTTAAGTGCAGGAATGATCGGCCTCAGGCTTGGAAGCAAGTCACATGCGCAGTGGAAGAGCAACTGTGCAGGACTGCTGGCCTGCCTTCTGGTTTTCCTGCTTCCGGCAATACTGCTGCCGCAGGAAAAAATTCCGTTTTTCACACAGCTTCTGGGCGATACGAAACAGAAGATCTATGAGATTCGATATGGAAAGGACGGGCTGCCGGAAGGAAATCTGTATGAAGCAGACACGCTCCATGCGGGAGAAGAACCGGTGCTGGCGATCCGTTCCGAACAGAAGAAAAATCTGTATTTTAAGGGTTATGTCGGCGGAACGTATGCGAATGGCGTATGGGAGCCGCTTTCCGGCGAATCGTACCGCGGTACATCGTCGGGCATGCTGGAATGGCTGGCGAAAAAGAACTTTGATCCGCTGACACAGACGGCGCAGTATTATGCACTCGGGGATGAGGAAGATAAGCCGGAAGCGAACCGGGTTTATGTGGAAAATACGGGAGCATCGCGCTACTACATTTATGCGCCTGCTTCGCTGGAAAAGATCACAACCCGCGGTGCGGCATCAGAGAAAAAAGATCAGTTTCTGGCCGCAAAAGGCCTGTTTGGAAAACAGAACTACGGTATGACAGAGGTGTCATCCTCCCGTCCGGCGGAGCTTGTTGTGGCCGGTTCCTGGGTGGAAAACCCGGAAACGGAGGAGCAGAAAACGTACAGCGAGGCGGAGTCCGTTTACCGTACGTTTGTTTACGACCATTACACGGCAGTTGACCAGACGATGTACGATAAAATGCAGGAAGTTTTCTGGGAAGAGGATCCATCGGAAACGGACGGCATCTACAGTGCGCTTGGCCGGATCCGAAAGGTGCTGGAGAGCCGCGTAACGTACAGCGAAAATCCGGGAGCGATTCCGGAAGACGAGGATCCGGTATTCTGGTTCCTGGATGAGTCAAAGGAAGGAAATGCGATGCTGTATGCGTCGACCGCAGTGGAGGCGCTTCGTGCGAAGGGCATTCCGGCACGGTATGTGGAAGGATATTTTCTTTCGGAATCGGCTCCGACAGGGGAAAAAGGCCAGGCGGAGCTGACCGGAAACGATGCCCATGCGTGGGTGGAGATTTACTTCGACGGCATCGGATGGCTTCCGGCGGATGTGACACCGGGGTACTATTATAATGTTGCATCTCTTCAGAAAATGGTTGGAAGTCCGGATTCTGTACAGAAGAATGTGGCGCTGGAGAACAATTCGCTGTCGGCGGAGCAGATTACCGGCGTGGAAAACCGGAAGAGCAAGGCAGGAGAAGCCGTTCTTCCAGTACTGCGCAGTGTTTCGCTGTTTCTTCTCGGGCTGCTCGGCGTGCTTCTGATTCTGCTGACGCTGCTTGTGATTGCGGCGGAGGCGGCACGGATCATCTGCCTTGGACCGGCGGCAAAGAAACAGCAGAAGGAGCGGCCGGGCAGGCGGATCCGAAGAACGGAAGCAAGAATTTACCAGTATCTTTGTCTGTGGGGCATAGATGCCGGTCTTGGATGGGAAACGGCAGCAACCGATGCAGAACTCGCCCGCAGGTTTCCGGCGGTCGAGCCAGGCGAATATACGCGTGTCTGCCATCTGATCGAGAAACATATCTACGGCGAGATTCTGCTGTCTCCTTATGAGGAGCGTACGCTGAACCATTTTCTGGAAAAGCTGACGGAGCCGGTACCGGGCTGCAGATGGAAAATGCGGCTGAAGCTTCGCTATGCGTGTCTGCGCCGTGTAAATACAAAGAAAAAGAAGAGAAAGCACAGCGCTTTCCAACAAAAATAAGGGTTAGAAAAACAAACGAAAAGAGGGGTTTTACGATGAAATATGTAACATTCAATATCCGCTGTGATTACGGCGAGGACGGGGACAACAATTTTGTTTACCGCAAACCGCTGATTCTGGAAAAAATCAGCCAGGAGAAACCGGACATCATCGGCTTTCAGGAGGTACGGCCGCATGTGGCTGTCTGGCTGAAGGAAAATCTGCCGGAGTATTACGTTGTCGGCTGCGGAAGAGGAGAGGATCTGGCCGATGAGGCGATGGTGATCGCGTACCGGAAAAACCGCTATCAGATCGTGAGCCTCGAAACCTTCTGGCTGTCGCCGACTCCGTACGTGCCGGGGTCCCGTTATGCGGTGCAGAGCGTGTGCCCGCGCACTGCGACGGACGCCTTATTCCAGGATCTGGAGAGCGGCAAGGTGTTCCGCGTGATCAACACCCATCTGGATCACGAGGGTTCCGAGGCGAGAAAACTTGGGCTGGAACAGATTCTGGCGCATCTGGATGAGGAAAAACTCTTTGGTGATGTGCCGGTGATTTTCGGCGGAGACTTCAATGCCGAGCCGGACAGCGAGGAGATGAAACCGCTGAAGGAGACCGATGGTCTTGTGAATGCGACGGAGGGAATCGGCATTACGTTCCACAATTTCCACAGAGACGATCCGAACGATCCGCAGTGCTCGATTGATTACATCATTCTCAAAGGGGACTGGGAACTGAAAAAGGTGGAAAAATGGACGGAGCAGAAGGACGGTGTGTGCCTTTCCGATCATTATCCGATCTGTGCGGAGTTTATTTAAAAACAGAAAACAGTTATTTGGGAGGCGGCAGCCGGGAGAAAAATCTTTCGGCTGCCGCTTCTTTTCTGTGATCAAGGTATGCGCTATAGGAAAAACTTATAACAAGTCAAAGAAAAAAGGGAATATACAAATGCCGCATTTTCTGTTATGATAGGTTACGTTATAAAACCTATCAGATTAGTATAGAAAAGAAATTTACGAAATAACAGGAGATTATTCATATGGCAAGAGGAATTGACACAAAATGTATCCATTTAGAAGAAGACGAGGGACAGTGCAGCCACTACGGCGCACTCAGCTACCCGATCTATCAGACCGCAACGTATGCGCATCCGGGCGTAGGACAGAGCACCGGATTTGATTACAGCAGACTGCAGAACCCGACCAGAGAGCATCTGGAGAAGATGGTGGCTGCACTGGAAAACGGTATTGACGCATTCGCGTTAAGCTCCGGCGTGGCAGCGATCTCTCTTCTGATGGAAATGTTCCGCCCGGGCGACCACATCATTGCGGACTCCGACCTGTACGGCGGCAGCATTCGTCTGTTCCACAACGTCAACGAGAAAAACGGCGTCGAGTTTTCCAGCGTCGACTGCTGCCGTGATGACGTGGAGAGCTATGTGAAAGAAAATACAAAAGCAATCTACATCGAAACTCCGACGAACCCGATGATGAACGTAACCGACATCCGGAAAATGGCGGATATTGCAAAACGCCACAACCTGATTCTGATCGTGGACAACACCTTTATGTCCCCATATTTCCAGAACCCGCTCGATCTCGGTGCAGATGTTGTCATCCACAGCGGCACGAAATACTTAAGCGGCCACAACGATACGCTGGCAGGCTTTATCGTGACAAACCGTGAAGATATTCAGGAAAAACTGCGTTTCCTGATTAAGACAACAGGTGCAGGTCTTGCTCCGTTTGACTGCTGGCTGGTACTGCGCGGTATGAAAACCTTAGGCATCCGCATGGAACGCTCCCAGGAGAATGCAGAGCAGATCGCCGCATGGCTGCAGCAACAGAAGGCTGTTACGAAAGTGATCTATCCGGGACTGCTGGATCACCCGGGCCACGAGATCATGAAAAAACAGGCGAGAGGCTTCGGCGCAATGCTGACGATCCAGCTCGAGAGCAAAGAGTTTGCCCTTGCCATTCTGGAAAAAGTAAGAATGATCCGTTTTGCCGAGAGCCTCGGCGGCGTGGAGACACTCGTGACGTATCCGACAACACAGACCCATGCCGATGTGCCGAAAGAAATCCGCGAGCGGAACGGAATTACGGAGAGCACCCTTCGCTTCTCCGTCGGAATTGAAAATATCGAGGACCTGATCGGCGAGCTTACGAAGGTCTTTGCAGAAATCGAGGAAGAGAAAAATGGCGGAAAGAAATCTTGATTTTGACAGAATCATCAATCGGAGAAATACGGACTGTTTAAAATATGACTTCGCAGTAAAACGCGGTATGCCAGCCGACGTGCTGCCGCTGTGGGTGGCGGATATGGATTTTGAGACATCCTCCTACATCGAGGATGCTCTGGTGGAGCGTGCGAAAATGGGCATTTACGGATACAGCGATGCGCAGACTCCGTATTTTGGGGCCGTTGCGGGATGGATGAAACGCCATCACAACTGGGAGCCGAAAGAGGAGTGGCTGATCAAAACGCCGGGTGTTGTGTTTGCACTCGCGATGGCAGTCAAGGCCTACACTGAGCCAGGCGATGCTGTGCTGATTCAGTCGCCGGTTTACTATCCATTTTCCGAGGTCATTGCAGATAACGGCAGAAGAGTCGTCAGCAGCACGCTGGTGCTCGGCGACGACAACCGCTATCACATGGATGTGGCTGATTTTGAGGAGAAGCTGAAATCCGAAAACGTGAAGCTTTTCTTCCTCTGCAACCCGCACAACCCGGTCGGAAGAGTCTGGACGAAAGAGGAGCTGACTGTGATCGGCGATCTCTGCGTGCAGTACGGCGTGACCGTTGTAAGTGATGAGATCCATGGAGATTTCATTTTCAAAGGCGAGCATCAGGTGTTTGCCGGAATCAAAAAAGAGTACGAGGATATCACCATTACCTGCACCGCGCCGAGCAAGACGTTCAACCTGGCGAGCATGATGATGTCGAATATCTTTATCGCCAACCCAGAACTCCGCGCAAAATTCCAGAAACAGCTCGATGCTGCCGGAACGAGCCAGCTTGGCGTGATGGGTCTTGTGGCCTGCCAGACAGCGTACAACAAGGGCGAAGAGTGGTATCAGGCGATGCTTTCCTATGTGAAGGCAAATGCGGAATTCACAAAACAGTATGTGGAGGAGCAGCTTCCGGGCGTGAAGATGATCGACCTGGAAGGAACGTACCTTGTATGGCTTGATTTCCGCGGGACGGGGCTTTCGGTCGATGAACTGGAAGACCTGATCATCAACAAGGCGAAGCTGTGGCTTGACAGCGGCAAGATTTTCGGGGACTGCGGACGCGGCTTCCAGCGGATCAACATCGCCTGCCCGCGCGCAACCCTGACCGAGGCACTCGACCGGATCCGGGACGCATTAAAGAACAGATAAAATACGATAATAAACCGCCTTTTGCCGGAAGAAAAGGATTCCGGGAAGGCGGTTTTGCTGTAAAAGTGATCAAATTTGGTGTTATTTTTACATACAATAGAAATTGCAGAGATGCACATTCTGTGATATAGTGTGGTAAAGTGATGCTGTGAAAAACAAAAATCCCGTCGGCAAACGAGACGGGCAGCGCAGGAAAGGGGATCATAACAATGTATATTACATGCCTGGATGTAGAAGGAGTACTGGTACCGGAGATCTGGATCGCATTTGCAGAGGCAAGCGGAATCCCGGAACTCAAAAAAACGACACGCGACGAACCGGATTACGATAAACTGATGAGATGGAGACTTGGAATCTTAAAAGAGCACGGCCTGGGACTGAAAGAGATTCAGGCTACGATTGAGAAGATCGATCCACTGCCGGGCGCAAGAGAGTTCCTCGACGAGCTGCGCACCTTCTCCCAGGTGATCCTGATCAGCGACACCTTCACGGAGTTTGCCGCACCGCTGATGAAAAAACTCGGCTATCCGACCCTGTTCTGCAACTCCCTGGAAGTCGCAGACGACGGAGAGATCACCGGCTTTAAGATGAGAGTCGAGCAGTCGAAGCTCACCACGGTCAAAGCACTGCAGTCTATCGGATTCGAAACGATCGCAAGCGGCGATTCCTATAATGACCTCGGCATGATTCAGGCAAGTAAGGCAGGCTTCCTGTTCCGCTCGACCGATAAAATCAAAGCCGACTATCCGCAGATTCCGGCGTATGAGACGTATGAGGAGCTGCTTGGAGCAATCAAAAAGGCAATGGAGAAATAAGTATAAATACGTTTATAAAAAATGCAGAGAACCGAAAAAACAGGTTCTCTGCATTTTTTAATTATTTTTTTGATTCCGCAGACCGCTGCCCGCTGAGCTTGATGCATTCCTGAATCCACTGCAGCGCAGCTTCTTCCCGGTACACCGCGCCGCGCAGGACGAGATAATCCGAAAACGCGCGGTCATCCGCAGGCGGGATTTCATCAAATTTTTTCTGGTTTTCCAGCAGATGTTCCAGATGCTTCTGATGCTGGGAAAGCTGGTCGGCAAGAAATCGCTGCTGGAAATCCGGTGAGGCGCCGTCGAGGAAGAAGAGCCGCAAACGGGATTCATCCTTGGATGCCGTCTGGATCGGGCAGAGCGTTTCCTCCCATTCCGAAAAATCGCGCCGTCCTTCATCGGTGATCGTATAGACCTTCTTTTCCAGCACATTTCCTGTAATTTCCACCCGATACTGGATCAGCCCCTCGGCGTTCAGTGATTTCAGTTCCGGATAAATCTGGCTGTGTTTCGCATTCCAGAATTCAAATAAGGTTGTCTCAAATTCTTTCGACAGTTCATAGCCTGTCATTTCACTTCGGTTCAAAAGTCCGAGAATCGCATATTTCAAAGTTCCCATTCGCATGAAACTCCTTTATCCAAATAATTTTTCAAAACCGTTTTGCTTTTGTGTTTTTGAGTATAGCACAGCTTCACCGGAAAATCCACAGAAAAAATAAGTAAAATAAAACATGTAAAAGTTGACATGTTTTGCGGTTGGTGATAAGATAACAAAGAATTACAATTATGAGGAAAGGATTTGAACTGCACCTATGACAAACAACAAAAAAGACCTTCTGAAACGTTACCTGATTTTTCTTGCGGGACTGTTTGTAAACTCCCTCGGGGTTGCACTCATCACCAAAGCAAATCTCGGAACGTCTCCGATCTCTTCGATCCCTTACGTATTAAGTCTTAACTTTGCATTATCTCTCGGAAACTTTACGATCATCTTCAGCATCCTGCTGATCGTTCTCCAGATTGTGATTCTCGGAAAGAATTTCAAACCGGAATCCCTTCTTCAGATCCCGGTATCCATTGCCTTTGGATTTTTCATTGATTTCAGTATGATTCTGTTAAACGCACTGAATCCGCAGATGTATGCGGCAAAAGTTGCTTATCTTCTGATCGGATGTCTGATCCTCGGCGTCGGTGTTTACATGGAAGTGCTCGCTGATGTTGTCATGCTGCCGGGCGAATCCTTTGTCCGCGCGGTTGTTGCCAGATGGGAAACGGAGTTCGGTGTGACGAAAATCGCATTCGATGTTTCGATGGCCGTCATTGCCGCTGCCGCTTCGTTCTTCCTGGCGCGTGAGCTGAACGGTGTCCGCGAGGGAACCATCGTAGCAGCCCTTCTGGTCGGATTCATTGCCAGAACGATTGGCAAAAAACTGCATTTCCTTCCGGGGATGCTGTTTGAATAAAAAAAAATGGGGTATTTTACAGATTTAAAAAAGAGGAGGAAGCAAAAATGAAATACGATTACCCACACCTTTGCAGCCCGATTACCATTGCAGGAAAGACCTTCCCGCACCGCATGTTTTCCGCACCGATGGGCGGAACTGATATCACGAACGACGGATGTATCGGACCGAAGTCCGCAGCATTCTATGAGCTTCGCGCAAAGGGCGGAGCAGCAGCTGTCACCGTCAGCGAGTGCATGGTACACCCGGTAACCGATGGTTCCCATGCGTATCATCTGGATACCGCAGTCTTAAATTCCCTGGCATCTGCAACGTACGCTGCCGATGCAATTTCCCGCCACGGCGCTGTGCCGAGCCTGGAGCTGTCCCATTCCGGTATGTATGCCGGAACTTACATGACCGATAAAACGAGACAGCACGAAATGTGCCAGTGGGGCCCGTCCGACACGACACGCCCGGACGGCGTACCGGTCCGCGCACTGTCGAAAGAGCAGATTGATGAGATCGTACAGGCATACGGAACGGTAGCAGGCCTTGCCAAACGCGCCGGTTTCGAGATGATCATGATCCACGGCGGCCACGGCTGGCTGATCAACCAGTTCCTCTCCCCGTATTTCAACCACAGAACCGATGAGTACGGCGGAAGCCTGGAAAACCGCTGCCGCTTTGCCTGTCAGGTACTCGATGCCGTCCGCGCCGCTGTCGGCCCGATGTTCCCGATCGAGTTCCGTTTCAGCGGTTCCGAGCTGTTCGAGGGCGGCTATGATCTGGAAGAAGGTGTCCGCATCGCACAGACATTGGAGTCCCGCATCGATCTGCTTCACGTTTCCGCCGGAACGTATCAGAGAGGCTTCGGCGATACGCATCCGTCGATGTTCAAAGACCACGGATGCAACGTTTACCTCGCAGCCGAGATCAAAAAACACGTTTCCATTCCGGTCGCAACGATCGGCGGTCTGAATGATCCGGCGCAGATGGAAGAGATCATCGCATCCGGAAAAGCCGATGTTGTTTACATGGCAAGAGCCCTTCTCGCAGATCCATTCCTGCCGCGCAAAGTCATGGAAAACCGTTCCGAAGATATCGTGCACTGCCTGCGGTGCTTCACCTGTATGGCAGAGCGTGCGGCAACCGGCACGAGACGATGCACCGTCAATCCGCTGATCGGAAGAGAGATGGAGGGCGATGAAGTACAGCCGGCTCTGGTGAAGAAAAAAGTCCTCATCGCAGGAGGAGGCCCTGGAGGACTGTATGCGGCATGGACTGCAGCAAGAAGAGGCCACAGCGTGGTGCTCTGCGAGAAAGAAGTAGCGCTCGGCGGTATCTTAAAGAGCGAAATTGCCCTGCCGTTTAAACGGGAAATGTTCGCGCTGACCGAGACCTACGAGCGTTTCGCAAGAAATGCAGGTGTGGAAATCCGCTTCAACACCGAGGTAACACCGGAGTACGTCGAGAAAGAAGCACCGGATGCCCTCATCATCGCCGCAGGCTCCCGTCCGCTTGTTCCGCCGATCAAAGGCATGGATGGAGAGCAGGTTGTCGTTGTCAATGAGCTGTACCGCAATCTCGACAAGATTTCCGACAAAGTCGTTGTCATGGGCGGCGGCCTCGCCGGATGCGAGTGTGCGATCTCTCTTGGCATGGAAGGAAAAGAAGTTCAGCTCGTCGAAATGCGCGACGCCCTCGCCCCGGATGCAAACGTCCGCCACCGCCCGCTGCTCTTAAAAGAAATCGAAAAACAGGTCAAAGCCGTCCACACCGGTTACCGCGCCGAGGAGATCACCCCGGAAGGCGTATGGTGCACCGATGCGAATGGGGAGCGCCACCTCGTAGAAGGAACCACCGTCATCTGCGCCCTCGGCCAGAGAGCAAGAACCGACGTTGTAGAGCAGCTCCGTAATACCGCGCCGTTTGTACGCGTGATCGGAGACGCAAGACGTGTATCTACCATCACCAATGCCGTATATCAGGGGTATCATGCGGCGCTGGATATTTAATCAAGAATAGAAATTTTGGAAATGCTGTACCATGGAAAAAGAATCCGTGGTGCAGCATTTTTTAAAAGATAAAGTCTACCAATCCGCGTTTTTTCCGTGTATAATGAATGTATCAGTCAGAAAAAATGTGAACAGGAGGACGCCATGGGAAGATTTTTAAATCCGGGAAATGAAGCATTTTCGGAAGTCATTCATTCGGAAATTTATGTAGATAAAACACCGCTTCTGGAATACACCAATAAAGTAATCAGTACGACATCAAAATTTATCTGCAGCAGCCGTCCCAGACGTTTTGGAAAGTCGATTACAGCGGAGATGCTGTCAGCATACTACAGCAAGGGCTGTGATTCCAGAGCACTGTTTGCAGATTATGCGATTTGCAAGGCTTCGTCTTTTGAAAAACATCTGAATCAGTACGATGTCATTCATTTTGATGTACAATGGTGCATGATGGACGCCGGGAATGCGGATCAGGTTGTGGAATATATCAATCATGGAATACTGCAGGAACTGAAGGAAAAATACGGAGAGTTGATTCCGGATACGGTAAAAACTGCTTATGGTGCGATGTCTTATATCAAGGCTGCCAGCGGAAACAAATTTGTTGTCATCATCGATGAATGGGATGTACTGATCCGTGATGAGGCACAGAATCATAAAGTACAGGAAAAGTATATTGATTTTCTGCGTGGCATGTTTAAAGGGTCAGAACCGTCAAAATATATTGCATTGGCGTATCTGACAGGAATTCTGCCGATCAAGAAATTAAAGACACAGTCCGCTCTCAACAATTTTGAAGAATTTACCATGCTGGATGCAGGAAGAATGGCACCGTATGTTGGCTTTACAGAAGAGGAAGTGCATGATTTATGCGACAGGTACGGACAGATCTATGAGCAGGTGAAATTATGGTATGATGGATATTCTCTGGAAGGGTATCAGGTATATAATCCAAAAGCCGTTGTCAGCCTGATGCTGAATGGAAAATATAAAAGCTACTGGTCCAATACCGGCAGCTATGAAGCAATCGTGCCACTGATTAACATGAATTTCGACGGACTGCGGGCGGCAATTATAGAAATGATGTCGGGGGCCGCCGTGGATGTGGATGTGACATCTTTCCAGAATGATACCGTAAGCTTCGCCAACCGGGATGATGTACTGACGTATCTGATCCACTTGGGATATCTGGCTTACGATCAGGACAGGGAGCAGGTTTTTATTCCAAATGAGGAAATCAGACATGAATTAAACAATGCGGTGAAACGCAATAAATGGAATGAAATGATTACTTTTCAGAAGGAATCCGCAGATTTGCTGGATGCAACCCTGGATATGGATGAAAAAGCGGTAGCAGATGGGATAGAGCGAATTCATCAGGAGTACAGTTCGGTGATCCAATATAATGATGAAAATTCCCTGAGCAGCGTGCTTACGATAGCATATTTAAGCTCTATGCAGTATTATTTCCAACCCGTAAGAGAGCTACCGACCGGACGCGGTTTTGCAGATTTTGTTTATCTTCCGAAACCGGAATACAGAACAAGTTATCCGGCGCTGCTGGTAGAACTTAAGTGGAACAAAAGCACAGATACTGCCATAGAGCAGATCTGGGATAAAAAATATCCGGATTCTATTCTGGAATATACAGGAAATATTCTTCTGGTGGGAATTAACTACAATAAAAAGACGAAAGAACATGAGTGCAGGATTGAAAAGATAAAAAGATAGAAAACCGAATGCTGAGAGGAAAAACGTCATATCATGGACAACGGAATTCATGATATGACGTTTTTGTAAATATTTCAGTCGATACGAAATAGGAATGAACGATTAGATTTTAGAAATTTTTTTAAAAAAGTCCTTGACCGGTAGCAACTCCCGGGTGATAAGCTAAAGCTACAAAGACAGGGAAATAACAAAATATCACACATCAAAATAAAACAGGGAGGTTATGATGATGAACTTTACATTAAGCAATCAGGTGCAGATTCCGGCAGTGGGAATCGGAACCTTTATGATGACACCAGATCAGGCAGAGCAGGCGGTTGTGGACGCATTAGCCTGCGGATACCGCATGATCGACACTGCACAGGCTTACATGAATGAGCGCGCGGTCGGACGCGGAATCAAAAGATCCGGTGTGGCAAGAGAGGACATTTTCATCTCCACCAAAATCTGGGCAAGCCAGTATCTGACAGAAGGAACCGTAGAAAAGAGTCTGGAACTGCTTGGAACCGACTACATCGATCTGATGTTTATCCATCAGCCTGCAGGTGATTTCATGGCAGGATACCGTAAACTGGAAACGGTAGCGATCCGTCCGATGGTAAACCAGATTGAAATGCATCCGTACTTCGCACAGGAGTCTGCATTAAAAGTCATGGAAGAGTACCAGATCGTGCCGGAGGCATGGGCACCGCTCGGCGGAGGACGCCACAATCCGTTTGACAACGAGATGGTAAAAGAAATCGCTGCCGCACACGGAAAGACCGTAGGACAGGTTGTTCTGCGCTGGAATGTGCAGCGCGGCGTTGTGGTCATTCCGAAATCGGTTCACAAAGCGAGAATCGAAGAGAATTTCCAGATATGGGATTTTACACTGACTGAAGAGGAGATGCAGAAAATCAGTTCACTGGATCTTGGCTATCAGGGAACTGCGGTCAAGCATTTTGATCCGGAATTTGTTAAAATGTGCAATATCAGAAAGATCCACGAATAAAACAGGGCGGTTTGGTTTCCAACTGCTGTAAGATCATTTTTGCACAGGCAGACGTTGCGTTCCTGGATCCAGAATATTCGATGTCTGTACCATTCCAGTAGGTCATTTCCGGTGCGTTTGATACCTTAAGCCGTGCAATGGAAACATATTTCGGCAAACCGGAGGAAAACAATCTGTCCGATGATATCAATGAGGCACTTGCGGCAGAACTGCTGAAAGGAAAAACATATAACTCTTAAAATTTCTTGCAGGATTTCACCCTGTGTGGTACATTATAGTTATGAATTGCGGTGGCCGTCTTCGGACAACACCTTGAAAGAGCCTGATGCGTCGGGCTCTTTTTATTATAGGTTTTAGCTTGCTTATTTAATTGAAGTGGCTAACATGGGGCTGCCCTTGGTGTGCAAGAAGTAGAAAGCAATAAAATAAAAACAATAATGACAATATCTAAGCCAGAGGCCTAGGTGTTATTTTTAGCAAGTATTATTGCAGAATATCAGGTGCTTATTATAACAAATAGAAAGAGGAAATGAGACAGGGGAAAAGAATGAAGAAAAAAACAACAATATTATTACTGGCAGGGAGTCTGATGATAGCTGGAATAGCTGCTCTCCTGTACCAGAGCCAGAACAGCAGAAATCAGATCCGTCATTATACGGCCTTTTTTTCAACAACAGGGGAAGAGATCACTTCGGATAATGATATGAAAAAGAAGATCGCTGAACAGATCGGAGCCGATTGTGAAGAAACATGGCTGAAAGGACAGACAAAGGATAATGCACTGAATGCTTATATTGCAGCCGGCGAGTATCCGGATTTTATTTCCGGCGAAAGTAAATTATATGATGCAGGAGCACTGATTCCCATTGACGAATACTGGGACAATTATCCCAATATAAAAAATTATCTGACAGAGGAACAGTGGGACCTGTTTCGGCAGGCAGACGGACATATCTACTGGATTCCACAATTCGGAGTTTCACAGGGACAGGACACGGAAGTAATCCACAGCGGAGAAGCTTTCTGGATTCAGACAAGAGTTTTGAAATGGGCAGACTATCCGGAAATCACGACGGTGGATGAATATTTTGATCTTCTGGAACGGTATCAGGAAGCAAATCCCTGCCTGGAAAATGGAACACCGAATATTCCGTTTGCTATTTTATGCGATGACTGGAGATACTTTTGTCTGGAGAATGTTCCTCAATTTCTGGATGGATATCCGAATGATGGGAGCTGCATCGTAGATCCAGATACACTGCAGGTCATTGACTATAATACAACACCGACAGCCAAAAGATACTATCAGAAATTAAATGAAGAATACAAAAAAGGAATGATCAGCCCGGAAACATTTCTGGATACTTATGAAGAATATCTGGACAAACTATCCACAGGTGCTGTTCTTGGCATGGTAGATCAAAGATGGCAGTTTTATTATGCCATACAGACAGCGTATGATTCCGGAAATCTGCGCAGTTATGGATGTGATTATGTGCCACTTCCGATAACAATAGACAAAAAAGTAAAGAATCAGTGGCATACGGCAAGATCAGCAGAGCTGGATACCGCGTCAGGACTTTCTATTACCATTTCCTGTGAAGACCCGGAAGGGGCAATGCAGTTTGTAAATAACCTCCTTGATCCGGAGATTACGAAATTACGTTTCTGGGGAGAAGAAAATCTGGATTATTCGATAGACGAAAACGGAATATTTTATCTGAATGAGGAGCAGGGCGTAAGGGTAAATGATCAGAAACTGAAAAAGACGCATTTTTGTACATATTCCTATTTTCCAAGGAGTGAAGGAATGCTGTCAGATGGAATCAATGCATTTTCGCCGGAAAATCAACCGGCAGAATTCTGGAAAAGCCAGCCCTGGGATATACAGGAATGTTTTGAGGCGTATGGAGTAACAAACTATGTAGATATGCTTGGGAGAAATGATGCGCCGGGAGTGTGGTATCCCATGTATTCGTATACCAATTCACTGACATCAAATACACAGGCAGGACAGACACTGGAACGGATGGATGAAGTAAAACACCGGTGGCTTCCGCAGGTGATTCTGGCACAGAATTTTGAAGAAACATGGAATTCCTATATGGAAGCATACAACGCATGCGATCCACAGAGCTATTTTGAGGATTTACAGAAAGAGCTCAATCAACGAATGAACAAAAAGAATAGCAATTTTTGCATATTGAATGACAAGAACTAAATAGTCCGAAGGCCCCTATTTGTTTACAATGGTGATAACCAGTAAACAGATGGGGGCTTTTTATAAAATACGGGAGGGAATCCTATGAGAATTTGTCTGGAGCAAAGTGCCTTTCCGGGCGTAATCAGAGTTACGGAAAAGGTAGCACACGATGTGGAACTTGTATCGGGAAAGAAACCGCAGATTCTGGTAGAAAAAGAGATACCGGAAACACTGGAAAGCAGCGGGGAGGACTGGACGATCATTGCCGCGACGAAAGGAAAAAGCAGCTTCCTGAAAAAGCTGGAAGAAGCCGGGAGTGCGGAATTAAAAGAGCTGGAACAAAAGAGAGAATGCTATGCATGGATTTTTCCTGAAATAAAAAACAGGACAAAATCGAACCTTCTTGTAATTGCCGGGAGCGACAAAAGAGGAACGATTTATGGCCTTTTTCATTTATCGGAAATGCTGGGAGTCTCACCGTTTGTCGACTGGTGCGGACTGATGCCGCCAAAGCAGGAAAAGATAGAACTGAGGGAAGACATGGCCTGTATCAGCAAAGAGCCATCCGTCAGATACCGGGGATTTTTTATTAATGATGAATGGCCGGCATTTGGAAACTGGTGCAATCATAATTTTGGCGGCTTTAATGCAAAAGCTTATGATCATGTATTTGAACTTTTACTCAGATTAAAAGGAAATTATCTCTGGCCGGCTATGTGGAGCGCAAGATTTGCAGATGATGGACCGGGTCTCTTAAACGCAGAGCTTGCAGATGAATACGGAATTATTATGGGAATGTCACATCATGAGCCGTGCTTAAGGCAGGGGGAAGAATACAAATATCTTAGGGGAAAGAATTCTGTTTACGGAGATGCCTGGAATTTCAGAACAAACAGAGAGGGGATTACAAAATTCTGGGAAGATGGACTGAAAAGAAGCGGAAAGTTTGAAAATGTGATCACCGTCGGCATGCGTGGAGAAGCGGATACTGCGATCATGGGAAAGAATGCAACACTGGAAGATAATATTCAATTGCTGCGGGATGTACTGAAAACGCAGAAAAAACTGATTCAGGAACATGTCAATCCTGATCTGACCAGGGTTCCGCGTATGATAGCCTTATACAAAGAAGTAGAAGAATTTTTCTATGGAGATGAAAAAACAAAGGGACTGATGGGAGCAGAGGAGTTAGAGGATGTGATTCTGATGCTCTGTGATGATAACTATGGAAATCTCCGGACACTTCCAACAGAAGAGATGCGAAAACACGCAGGCGGCTATGGTATGTATTATCATCTGGACTACCACGGATGGCCGGTTTCCTATGAGTGGATCAACAGTTCTTATCTGCCGAAAATCTGGGAGCAGATGAGTATGGCATACGATTTTGGTGTGCGGGAACTCTGGATGGTAAATGTCGGAGACATCGCCACACAGGAATTTCCACTGAGCTTTTTTCTGGACATGGCGTATGACTTTGATCGCTGGGGAAGCAGGGCGCTTAACTGCACGCAGGAGTACACCAGAAAGTGGGTGAGACAGCAATTCGGTTCTGTGGAAGAAGAGACACAGGACACTATTGCAGACATTTTAGAGCAGTACACAAAAATCATCCACAGAAGAAGGCCGGAAGCACTGAACCCGGAGACGTATCATCCGGTGCAGGAAAAGGAAAGCAGCAGGATCTTCGAAGAAGCAGAGCAGCTTTTGAAAAAACTGCAGGACGTATATGAAACAATTGAAAAAACGAATCCGCAGAATCTGTCCGCATTTATCGCGCTTGTATATTATCCGGCATTTGGGACAATGAATCTTGTGAAGATGCAGATTCTTGCAGGCTGGAATCATTATTATGCTAATCTTGGTGCGGTCTGTGCCAATGATTATGTGGATGAAGTGGAAAGATGCATGGAACAGGATCGAAAAGCTGTGGAAATGTATCATCAGATGGATCAGGGAAGATGGTATGGAATGGGAATGTCACAGCATATTGGATTTACACACTGGAATGAAGATGAATGCAGGAATCCAGTCGTTATGCGGGTCATACCATTAAAGAAAAGATCCATCCTTGTGGCAGCAGACGGCACGGCGCAGCATGCGGAAGGAAGCCCGTGGCTGGATAACACGATGAAATTAAAGGATTTCTTAAATCCGGACTGTACCAGAGCATCCGTCACCCTATATAGCCGGAGTGATTTAAAGGCAGAGTACAAAGTTCTGAAAAAACCGGGCTGGCTGTCTGTGGAGCCGATGGAAGGATGGCTGGATGGCGTGAGCCAGAAGAAAGTGCGGCTGAATCTTACCTCGATAAAACAGAGATTACCGGAAACGAACCAGGATACTATTCAGGATTCGCTCGAGATTGCAACACCGGAAGGAAAATGTGAGATTACAGTGCCGGTTTATACAGGAAATCTACAGGATAAGAAAAATGTATTTGTGGATACAATGGGGTATCTCAGCATCGAAGCGGCACATTATGTAAATTCTGTTCCTGGAAATTACAAAGACAGACAGGTAAAATTTGAAAATCTGCAGGGATATGGAAAGACGAATTCAGCGATGAAGGCATTTCCATCCGATGCCTGCACAGTTCCGGGACAGGATGCGCCGTATCTGGAGTATCAATTTGTTTTGGAAGAAAGCGGAACATATGAAGCAGAATTCTATATGCAGCCATCCAATCCGGTTACCAGAGAGAATCAACTTCTTTATGCGGTCAGGATAAATGAAGAGATGACAGAAACCGTAAACGCAGTGGAGAAAGATTATCAGGTCGGTGATCAGGCAGAGAAATGGGCAGAAGGTGTTCTGAGTCAGATTCGAAGACAAACAGTTTCGATAAAATGCAGAGCAGGGTTCAATACACTTCGGGTCTATCATGTGACACCCGGCTTCGTTCTCGAAAAAATCGTGATTTATCCGATGGGGGAAAAGCCGGAAGAAAGTTATCTTGGACCGGCAGAAACGTATCACGGCAGACAGGAGGAAAAATAAAATATGGCAGGAGCATATGAAACAGGAGTATACCGCAATATTTTTAAAGAGTGTGGATATTCCGAAGAGGAAATTGAAAAAAGAGTGAAAGAAACATTTGAAACAATCTTTTATGGGAGTGAAGAAGAGCGTTTCTATCATGAAGCAGGTGCGGACATGGGATACATGGAGGACACCGGAAATCATGATGTCAGAACGGAGGGCATGTCATATGGAATGATGGTGTGCGTCCAGATGAACCGGAAAAAAGAATTTGACCGTTTATGGAAATGGGTACGGACGTATATGTATATCGAGGATGGTCCGGGAAAAAATTATTTTGCCTGGTCGTGTGCTGTCGATGGTACAAGAAACGCGGACGGACCGGCACCGGATGGAGAAGAATATTTTGCAATGGCGCTCTTTTTTGCTTCAAAGAGATGGGGAGATGGAGAAGGCATTTTCGATTACAGCAGCGAGGCAAGAGCAATTTTACGGGAATGTGTCCATAAGGGAGAGCCAGGGCATCCAGGAGAGCCGATGTGGAATCCGGAAAATCATCTGATCAAATTTGTTACCTCTTTTGAGTTCAGTGATCCATCCTATCATCTGCCGCACTTTTATGAGCTGTTTGCGTTGTGGGCAGATCCCTGCGATCATGAATTCTGGAAAAAGGCAGCGGACGCAAGCCGAAAATATCTTCACACGGCATGTCACTTCCGAACCGGATTATCTGCGGAATATGCAGATTATGACGGAACACCGCATGCACAGCATCAGGAGATTTTCGGCCGTCATGACTGGTACTACAGCGATGCGTATCGTACGATTGCCAATATCGGAATGGATCATCTCTGGTTTGACGCGGATCCCTGGCAGACGGAAAATGCCAATAAGCTGCAGCAATTTTACTGTGAAGAACAGGCGGAACACTGGGATGGGGTATTTCTGACTGACGGCACCAGGCTGGAAGAAAAAGCACTTCATCCGACGGCAATTATTGCGGTAAATGCACAGGCCTCACTTGCCGCAGACGGACCGTATGCAGAGAAATGTGTAAGACGTTTCTGGAATACACCGCTTCGGACAGGCGAGAGACGGTATTATGATAATTTTCTGTATCTTTTTGCAATGCTTGCTTTGTCAGGAAATTACCGGATCTATCGGTAATAAAATCATATATTTTGCAGGAAGGTTTCCTATAGTTTCTCCCGGTGTACAGCACCTGGAGTTCTGTTACAATGGAGTTATCTTGAGTTAACATAGGAAAAGCAGGAGGAATAATAAGGATGGAAGGACCGAAGGCGCCAAGAGATCCGGAAAAAATGAGACCCTATTTTTATATTTTAAAGGACAAAGAAATTTTTGGATCAAAACAGGAAGATGGAACCGGAATCCAGTTCGTGTATGAGAGTGACGGAAGACTGATCAACAGTGCACAGATTGCCGGAAATATCACAGATCAGGAGGAACTGGCCTTACTGGAGAACGTAGAAGGATTTCGAAAACTGGTACACAGCATCGGAATCTCTGTGGAACTGGATGATCCCAGAGAGTCTGTTGAATTTGTGTTTCAGATGTATGGAAAAAAGGATCTCTATGGAGGGGGAACGAATCTGAAAACCAAACTGCCCGGAGATGGAATGGAGAGAAAAATAGATCTGTCCGATTATACATGGACAGAAGATGATGATATTCCGGGGCAGATAAAATTTATCTTTCAGATACCGGAATTGCTGGGAAAAGCAAGTGTAAGACTTTATTTAAATGATGGATATGATGCACCGAAAGAAACCGCAGAAGAAAAAATAGATGTCCGTTCGGAAGAATACAGGGAAATGATACAAAGATCTCTGATGAATTTCGGAAATACCTGCCGGATACAGAGAGTAATTGAAAAAGCCAGAGACGGAAAAGAAGTTACGCTTGCATATATCGGCGGATCTATCACGCAGGGGGCGGGAGCAATTCCGATCCATACAAAATGTTACGCCTATCAGTCCTGCAAATTATTTCAGAAGCGCTTTGCAGCACAGGATAATGTCAGATTGATAAAAGCAGGAGTGGGAGGCACCCCTTCGGAACTGGGAATGATCCGTTTTGACAGAGATGTTCTGCGCAGAGAGGAACAGCCGGATCTTGTAGTGATCGAATTTGCTGTTAATGATGAAGGGGATGAAACAAAGGGGGACTGCTATGAAAGCCTTGTACGTAAAGTGCTGAATCTTCCCTGGAAGCCTGCTGTAGTGCTTCTGTTTTCTGTTTTTGCAAATGACTGGAATCTTCAGGAACGCCTGAAACCGGTGGGATACCGCTATGATCTTCCGATGGTCAGTATACGGGATGCCGTAAGCCCGCAGTTTCAGATGCCAAAAGGACGGGGACGGGTTCTGACAAAAAATCAGTTTTTTTATGATATGTTTCATCCAAACAATATGGGGCACACGATTATGGCGGACTGTCTGCAGTATTTGTTTGAACAATGCGATCTCAGGAATCAATGTGGGGTTGAAACACTGGAAAGACAGATGAAGGCGGAAGAACGACTGAAAGAATGCATGAGCGAGCCACCCGCAATCGGAAAGAGTTTTGAAACAGTTCGTCTGCTGGATCGAAAAGATGGATACAGAGGAGCCGAAATTGATGAAGGTGGATTTACAGCCGTGGACAGGGAACTGCAGAGTGTCGAAATGGATGCAGAACTTACACCTGTGCCGCAGTTCCCGTATAACTGGATGTATGATGGCACCAATTCCGATAAAAACTATTTCGAAATGACGATAACCTGCAGAAGTCTGCTTCTTGTTTTTAAAGATTCCGGTGAAATTTATACGGGAAAAGCAGAGATTTCCGTAGATGGAGGATACTGTATGACAGCGGATCCGCATATCAATAACTGGCTGCATTGCAATGCGGTCATTCTTTTCCAGGAGGAAGAGAGTAAGAAACATATCGTGAGAATTACAATACCAGAAGAAGACAGGAATAAACAGTTTACGATTCTTGGATTCGGGTATGTACAGTAAAGGAGAAAGTTATGGTAACGGCAAATAATCCAATTTTATCCGGTTTTTATCCGGATCCGTCGATTTGCAGGGCGGGGGATGATTACTATATTGTAAATTCAAGTTTTGTTTATGCCCCGGGAGTTCCGATTTTTCGCAGCAGAGATCTGGCACACTGGGAACAGATCGGAAATATTCTGAACCGGAAGGAGCAGCTTCCAGTAGAGGGAAGTGAAATCTCAAGAGGTATTTTTGCACCGACGATTCGTTATCATGAAGGATTATTTTATATGATAACAACAAATGTAAGCTACGGTGGAAATTTTATCGTTACAGCGAAAAATCCGGAAGGCCCGTGGTCAGATCCATATTACCTTGGTGAAGAAGCAGCAGGAATTGATCCAAGCCTGTTTTTTGATGAAGATGGAAAGTGCTATTACTGCGGAACAAGACCAAACCCGGAAGGTGTGCGATATAATGGGGACTGGGAAATCTGGGTACAGGAACTTGATCTGAACACCATGAAACTGACAGGAGAAAGCATGGCAATCTGGAAAGGTGCGGTAAAAGACTGCATCTGGCCGGAAGGGCCGCATATTTACAAAATCGGAGAATATTATTACCTGATGCATGCAGAGGGCGGTACAGGTCCGGAACACAGTATCTCAGTTGCCAGAAGCAGAAAACTGTTTCAGTGGTTTGAAGGATGCCCGAGGAACCCCATTTTTACACATCGCAATCTGGGAATGGATTATCCGGTGATTTATGCAGGCCATGGAGATCTTGTAGATGATGGACATGGAAACTGGTATGTAGTAATGCTTGCTTCACGGCCGTGCAGAAAACACAGCAGTATGGGCAGAGAGACATTTCTTGCTAAAGTGATATGGGAAAATGGATGGCCGGTCATTGCGCCTGGAGTGGGACATCTGGAAGAACAGGTGGAAATCCCAATGGAAGAATATCGCTTTGCACAGGAAGTTACAAAATGTGATCAGATTCATTTCTGGGATAAAGAGTTGGATCAGAGACTGATTGGAATTGGCGGGTGTGATGAAACCATTTATTCGCTGAAAGAAAAAGAGGGAATGCTGCGGTTGTATCCCCGAAAAGAAAGTATTGCAGAAGCAGCCTATTGCTCCTATCTTGGATTACGGCAGAAAAGCTATCGCTTTGAAGCGGAAACAGGAGTTTTCTTTGTGCCGGAAAACGAGAAGGAAACGGCAGGTCTGGTTCTTTACCAGAATCATGAGAATCATCTGAGGATGGAAATCGCAAAAAAGCAGGAACAGAAAGTTTTTCGTGTTGTAACGTGTATCAAAGGAACAGAAACGAAAGCAGCAGAAGTTTTACTGCCAGGAGAGACGGAACAACTGCTGAAAATACGCCTGCAATGCCATGATCAGACGGCAAAAGTATGGATTGCGTCAGAAAATGGCTGGGAATGTGCGGCAGAGGAAATCAGTCTTCTTCCGTACACAACAGAAGAGGCAGGTGGTTTTGTCGGATGTACCATCGGCATGTATGCTTCTTCTAATGGAATGGAAAGCAAAAACCATGCAGACTTTGCATGGTTTACCTGTAGCAGCAGGAATTAGGGATTTTTCTGCAATTTTTCCGGATAAATATACATATCGCGGAATTCCGTAGGCGTACATTGTTTGACAGAACGGAAGACGCGAAGAAAGGTGGAAAGACTGGAGAAACCAGACTGAAGTGCTGCTTCCGTGACAGGAATATCGGGATCGGATAAGAGCAGCATGGCATGATCAATTCTTTTGCGATTAAGGTATTTGTAATAGGTGGTATTTGTAAACTGCTTAAACAGTCTGGTAAAGTGGTATTTGCTGAAGCCTGCTGTTTTTGCAACCTGGTCAAGGGAAAGATCTTCCGTGCAGTGTTCATCAATATAATTGCAGATGGAAAGAAAACGATCCAGATATTCTTTCTGCTTTTGCGGTCCGGCATCAAAACGGCAGGATGCAAAGGCCTGGTATCTGCCGATCAGAGAAAGAATATCAAGCATGCGCGCATAGATAACAGCTTCCGAAAGAAAGGAATCCTCTTCATATTCCGAAAGAATCTGGCAGATAAGATGATAAATATCGGAATAGATGTCAGGAGCGGTCTGAGGAGTAAGAGTGAGAACCGGGGAAATCAGCGCGAGGATGGAATTGAGATCGCGGATTTTTGACACAACCGACCATTCAATCTGCAGAATAATTCGTTTTCCGTTTTCCGGTGCCACAAGAGAGTGAAGGATCCCAGGGCAGATGAAAATAATGTCGCCCTCCTGAAGAAGAACAGGTTTATCCCCGAGGAAAACCGTATAAGTCCCTTCCAGAGGCATAATGATTTCCATGGGAGTATGCCAGTGAATGGGATAGTCCTCGCAGTCTGTGTTTACAAAAAGCCGCAGACTGCTGTTCTCTTTATACGTTACGGTTTCGTGAATCCCGTCTAAATGTTCAATCATAATATTGCCTCCGGAGGACTGCTGTAAATTTGATATTATCATAATACAGTAAAACAGAGATCACAAGAGAAAAAATTGAAAGAAGAGAACTGAAAACAGAATTCCAATCTAAATCTGGATATGATAAGATAACTGTGTGAAAGATGACATTGGAAAATCCAGAAGGGAGCAGGCAGTGTCTGCTCCCTGATTCACGTGAGAGGTTCTGAGAATGAAAGAGTTGCTTCAAAAAATTGAAAAACGGATGGATGACTTTACGGTCAAAAAGAAATTATACATTTTATATATTTTTTGCGTACTGCTTCCGCTGATCATTACGGACAGCGTGGTTTTTTTAATCATAAGAAATTCCGAGATGGAAAAGCAGAAACATGATATGACCAACATTGCAAATGCGGTAAGCTACAACATCAGCAGCGTGGTAAATAATGCAGGAGAAATGGCAAAAACGATCTATACCAGCAGATATATTGATGATTTTCTATCCAGAAAATATGATACCTCTGCTCAGTATATCATGGAATACCAGGAGTTTTTCAAGGATACTTTGTTAGAAAATCTGCTGGGAATGGATCAGATTGTATTTACGATGTATACGAACAATGACACCATTGTGAAGGGAGGAAAAGTAGGTAATATAGAGGATCTGAAAGAAACGCAGGCGTATCAGAAACTGAACCAGAGTGGGGAAACAAAAGGTTTTTTCTTTGTCTATGACAAAAACAGATCCGGAACGGCAGAGGAACGCAAGGTGGTATTTCTTCAAAAACTCGATTTTTTTTCAGGAGATCAGGAAAAAATGCTGCAGTTGGAATTTGACTATGGGAACATGATGCGTACGCTTCAGAAAATGAATTTTGACAACGAAGTTTTGATCTGTGAGGAGAATCAGATTGTACTTTCCAATACGAAACATGGAAGCACAGGTTCAGACTTTGAAGAACTGGATGATAAAATAAAGAAGGGATATCATCAGACGGTCAATCTGTATGGTACGGAACTTGAGGTGTATGTCAGACGTACGGGGGAGAACGCGATTGCGAATATTGCTCATAATTTACCGAGTATTCTGCTTCTGATCCTGATTAATGCGATTCTGCCATTCTTTTTTGTACATATCCTGAATCATTCGTTCACAAAACGTATTACGGAGCTGAATGAAGTGTTTACAAGCGTGGATTCCGAACAGCTTGTACCGATGCGTCATGAAGGCGGAAAAGATGAAATCGGAAGTATGATTCGAAGCTACAATCGAATGGCGGCCAGGACAAATGAGCTGATTCAGACAGTTTATAAAAACAAACTCGTAGAGCAGGATATGCTTGTCAGCCGCAAAAATGCAGAACTTCTTGCCCTTCACAGCCAGATTAATCCTCATTTTCTGTTTAATGCACTTGAGAGCATCCGCATGCACAGCATTTTGAAAAACGAGAATGAAACAGCGGATATGGTTGAAAAACTGGCTGTCATGCAAAGACAGTATGTCGAATGGGGCGAGGACTCTGTGACGATTGAACAGGAAGTGGAATTTGTAAAGGCGTATCTGGCACTCCAGAAATATCGTTTCGGAGAAAGACTGAGTTATCAGATTGAGATTGATGAAGAATGCAGAAAAAGAAAGGTTCCAAAACTTACGCTGGTAACATTCGTAGAAAATGCATGTGTGCATGGAATTGAAAGTAAAGCGTCTCCAGGCTGGATTTTTGTAAGAGTATATGAACAAAACGAGCTGATCTGCATGGAAATAGAAGATACTGGGAACGGAATGGAAGAAGGCAAAAGGCAGGAACTTCTGGAAAACATGAGAAACGCAGACATTGAGATGCTGAAAAAGAAAGGAAGGGTAGGAATTGTCAATGCATGTTTAAGATTGAAAATGGTATCGGAAAATAAAGTGAAGATCGATCTGGATGGAGAAGAAGGGGTGGGTACACTGATAACAATCTGGATGCCCCTGGAGTATATGTAGTGTAGAGCAGGGAGGAGAAAAATGTTAAAAGTACTGTTGGTTGATGATGAACCCTTTATCCTGCAGGGAATTAAGGTCATCATAGACTGGGAAAAAGAAGGATTTGAAATTGCTGCGACGGCAGAAAACGGTCTGGAAGCACTGGAATATTTGAAAAAAGAAAAAGTGGATCTTATCATAGCAGATATCCGGATGCCTGGTATGACAGGTCTGGAATTACTGGAGCAGATACGAAGGGAAGAAATATCGGATGCGTATTTTGTTATTCTGAGCGGTTATGCGGAGTTTGATTACGCAAGGCGTGCCATGCAGAATAAATGTACGGAATATCTGTTAAAACCTGTTGACCGGGAAATCCTGTTAAAACTGTTGCATAAGGTTCGTGCATTATCAGACCGGGAGAGACAGGAATCAAAGGCACATGAGGAAATGGAACATGCCTATTTTTCGAGACATCTGATCTCTTTAATCCATGGAAAATACGATGATGTCAATCTTAATTACGTAAAAAAACACATGAAAGATACGCAGGGAATCCGTTATGTGGAGATTCAGAAAGAACAGCCGAACAATCTGGAAGAACAGAGCGATAAAGACCTGCGGAATTTTCAAAGAGAGCTGTATGACTGCTGCAGAGAATTTTTGAAAGAAGATGCCAAGCACTGTGTATTTGATGTTTCTGCGGATGAAAAAATATATGATATTGGTTTTGTATATTCTGAAAACCTTGCGGAGCGTCTGGGAATGGATGATAAAACATACCTTTCTGCATTCCGGCAATATCTTGTCAATAATACGAAACAGCCGGTTATTATGCTGGTTGGGAAAAAAGTACCAGATATCAGCAATGTGGCAAGATCGTATGGTAATGCCTGTATGATCCGCTCTTTTCAGGGGTTCCGGGCACGAAAAGAAATCTATTATTATGAGGATGAAGTGCAGGTTACAGGGGCTGGAATGGTCTTATGCAAACAGGGGCTGGATCAGCTTCTTACCACCATTGAACAGAATAACCACATGGAGATCCGGAAAGCAGTAGAACAGTTTTATGAAGAAATGAGTCAGATGGGAATGAATGCTGAGAGCATGAATCTGAATATCAATTATCTGCTTTTCCAACTGATCCATCTGGCGAGTGAGCAGGATAATGACGTAAACCAGGAAGAAATCCTGCGGCTGATCAGTGAAAGCAGCTTTGAGAATGGTATTCTGCGTGGCAGTAAGGCGCATATGGCGCGCTTTGCATGTGAATACGGCGATTATCTTTCTCAGCTTCGAAAAAACGTTTCCAGGGGCGTTCTCGGCATGGTAGAAAAAGAAATCAAAGAGAATTATGCCGCCAACCTCACGCTGAAGGGTCTCAGTGAAAAATACTATGTCAACAGTGCCTATCTCGGGCAGCTGTTTCGGAAAAAATATGGTCTTTCCTTCAAGGACTATCTGAACAATTTCCGGATGGAGCAGGCCGCAGGCCTTCTGATCCGCACGGATAAAAAAATTGTGCAGATTGCAGAAGAAGTAGGATATCATGATCTGGATTATTTTGTAAACCGTTTTATTCAGGTGAAAGGGTGCACACCGGCCAGATTCCGAAAACAGATGCAGCAGGGAAGTTAAAGAAAACAGGAAGTAAGAAACAGGGTAAATTATAGTGCGTATCTACGATCTATAATTTACCCTGTTTCTTACTATAGTTCATCCGATTGTTTCAAACCTGCAAACTGATAAAATAAATACTATCAAAGGGAGGTATTACAAGATGAAGAGAAAAAAAATTGTAAGCATGCTGCTTGCCTCGGCAATGGCAGCAACCCTGCTCGCAGGATGTGGAGCAGGAGGAAAGAGTTCCTCTAAGGGAGATTCTGACGGAGAGATAAAAGAATTTACCGCATTTTTTGCAGTCCCGGGATCCGAAATCAATGATGATAATGAGGTTCAGCAGATCATTGCAGAAAAAACAGGCGCAAAGGTAAAAGAAACCTGGCTGACGGGTCAGACGGATGTTGAGGCTATTGGCACCATGATCGCAGGAGGAGAGTATCCGGACTTTATTGAGGGCGGAAACGGACAGATGCAGTTATATGATGCCGATGCACTGGTTGCACTGGATGACTATCTGGATGATTATCCTAATATTAAAAATCTGTTCTCTGATCTTGAGTGGGAAAAATTAAGACAGGATGATGGCCATATTTACTGGATTCCACAGTTTAGCTGCATTAAAAATGAAGAAAAAGTATGTACACATAATGATGAAGCATTCTGGATTCAGGCCAGAGTCTTAAAATGGGCGGGTTATCCGGAAATTAAAACAATGGATGATTACTTTAATCTGATTGAATCCTACAACGAAGCGAATCCGACTATGGAAGACGGAACGGAAAATATTCCATACACCATCCTCTGTGACGACTGGAGATATTTCTGTCTGGAGAATGCCCCGCAGTTCCTCGACGGATATCCAAATGATGGATCCTGTATGGTAGATCCGGATACACTGACCGTTTTAGATTATAACACTTCGGATACAGCGGTTGCCTACTTCCGAAAACTGAATGAAGAGTATCAGAAGGGAATTGTAGATCCGGAATCCTTTACACAGAGTTACGATGAATATATTTCCAAACTTTCTACCGGACGTGTACTTGGAATGATTGATCAGTGGTGGGATTTCTCGAATGCAAATGATGCAATCAAACAGGCTGGACTGGATGAGCAGGGCTGCGATTATATTCCTGTTCCGGTTACGATTGATGGCCGTGACAATCAGTGGCACAATTCAGGCGGGGCATTTAATGAGTCGAGCGGTCTTGCAATTACAACAAGCTGTGAAGATGTGGAAGGAGCATTACAGTTTGTAAATGATCTTCTGGATCAGGATATTCACAATCTCAGATTTTGGGGTGTAGAGGGTACCGATTATGAGGTGGATGAAAACGGAGAATTCTACCGAACAGAGGAAGAGCGGACGAAACAGTCTGATACCGCGTACAAAGCATCTCATACCTGCCCATATTCCTACTTCCCACAGTACACTGGAACCAGTGATGATGGAATTAACGCCAATAAACCGGATGGACAGGCAAGTGAGTTCTTTGACGGATTAAATCAGGATGTAAAAGAAACCTTTGAGGCTTATGGTGTTGAGACTTATGTTGAGATGCTTGGAACAAATGAGGCACCTGGAGACTGGTATCCGATGTGGTCCTTCTCTAACAATTTCACAACAGATACACCTGGCGGAGTTGCATGGAACAAAATTGCAGATGTAAAACATGAGCAGCTTCCGCAGGTTGTTATGGCAAAAGATTTTGACGCGGCATGGGATACCTACATGGATGCTTACAATGCATGCCACCCGGAAGACTTTATCAGTGAACTGCAGACTGAATTAGACACAAGAATGGAGCAGGCAGCGAAGTTCAAATAAAAAATGAAATTTTGAAGCGGGCAGATGTGAAAAATTTCATCTGCCCGTTTTTTTAAGGAGTGAGGTCATGTCTTTAGCGAGAACAAAATCAAAAACAAAAGAGCCCAGAACAAAAATCACATGGAAAGAAATCAAAAGACAGAAAGTCCTGCTTTTCTGGGCAGCAATTATCGTAGCATATGGTGTGATTTTCTATTACCTTCCGCTTGCTGGCTGGGCAATGGCATTTCAGAACTACAAACCGAAACTAGGAATCCTGCATTCAGAGTTTGTAGGATTAGAAAAATTCCGGACACTGTTCTCAGATATGACGTTTATCCGTGTTATCCGGAATACTCTGGCAATGGGAGTTATCAATCTTGTTGTAACTTTCGTAACGGCAATTGCGTTTGCAATTTTATTAAATGAAATCAGAAGCCATATAGGAAAAAAAGTGGTTCAGACCATTTCCTATCTGCCGCATTTCCTTTCGTGGATTATTGTAACCGGTATTCTGCATGATATGCTTTCCGGAACTGGTATTGTAAATGAAGTTCTGGTGAATCTGCATATCATCAAACAGCCAATTAACTTTTTTGCACATACGAGCTACTTCTGGCCTATTGTTGCTTTTGCAAATGTGTGGAAGGAAACCGGCTGGAATGCCATTATTTATCTGGCAGCAATCACAGCAATTGATCCATCTTTATATGAGGCGGCATCCATAGACGGCGCCGGAAGGTGGAATAAAATTAAGTACGTGACACTTCCTGGAATCAAACCGACCATTATGATTCTTCTCCTGATGAACGTAGGCAACGTTTTGAATGCCGGATTTGAAATTCAGTATCTTTTAGGAAACGGCCTGGTACAGAGAGTATCACAGACCATTGATATCTACGTATTGAAATGGGGTATCAGCCAGGGCGATTATGCAATCGGTACGGCAGCAGGTATTTTCAAGAGTGCAGTCAGCATTATACTGATTATGATCGCAAACCAGATTGCAAAACGCAATGGCGAAGAGCGATTGTTCTAAGGAGGTTCATCATGGCAAAAAAAACTGGAAAAAAGACCGGAAAATTGGATCTGTTTCCGATAATAAATGGTATTATCATGGTACTGTTTATAGTCATTACACTGTATCCGGTATTAAATACACTGGCAATATCATTAAACGATGGTACAGATGCCCTTCGCGGAGGAATTTATCTGCTGCCAAGAAAATTCACATGGAAAAACTATATCACCGTTCTTCAGAAGGATAACCTGATCACGGGCGCATATATCACAGTGGCGCGAACCATCATCGGAACGCTGCTGTCACTGGTAGCAAATGCAATCCTGGCGTTTATTGTAAGCAGAAAACGCTTTCTGTTTAAAAAAGAATTATCCTTATTCTGGGTTATCACCATGTATGTCAACGGTGGAATGATTCCTACATTCCTGCTGTACAAACAACTTGGCCTGACAAACAGTTTCGGGGTATATGTAATTCCTGGAATGGTCAGTGCGTTCAATATGCTGGTAATCCGTACCTATATGAACGGAATTTCCGACAGTCTGGAAGAGTCCGCGCAGCTTGACGGTGCAGGATATACCACGATTTTTCTGAAGATTTATTCACCGCTCTGTAAGCCGGTATATGCAACCGTAGCATTATTTGTGGCGGTAGGACAGTGGAACTCCTGGTTTGATGCGATGCTGTACAACAGAATGAACAGCAATCTGACGACCCTTCAGTATGAGCTTATGAAACTCTTATCATCGGTTACGAATCAGGGAACCTCTGTGGAAGCAATGAAAAATGCAGCCGGTTCGGTCACACCGACGTCGGTCCGTGCAGCAGCAACCATTATTACCATGCTTCCAATTATTTGTATTTATCCATTTTTACAGAAATACTTTGTTGCCGGGCTTACTCTTGGCGGAGTAAAAGAATAAAGATACTGCATTTTATCCAGGGTCATGCTGCTTTGGCATGACCCTGAAATATTATATGAGGAGAGAGCATATGAAGATAGCAGGAAAAAATCCAATTACAGAACTGGATTATCCGGATCCAGATGTCATCCGGGTAGATGATACGTATTACATGGTAAGCACTACAATGCACTTTATGCCGGGGTGTGAGATTCTGCGGTCGTATGACCTCATTCACTGGGAACATCTGAGCTATGTGTATGAAAGACTGGACAGCACAGAGGAACAGAGGCTTGTTGGTGAGAAAAACTGCTATGGAAAAGGCATGTGGGCCGCATCGCTCCGATACCATAAAGGGATGTATTATATTTGCTTTGTGGCGAATGATACCGGAAAAACATACCTTTATACTGCTGATGATATCGAAGGACCATGGGAAAAACGCATCATAGAAGGCTTTTATCATGACTGCTCACTTTTGTTTGAGGATGATCATGTTTATATTGTTTCCGGCAATAGAAATATTCGTCTGCAGGAATTGAAAAAAGATCTGGGCGGTCCAAAGGAAGGCGGACTGGATCGGATTCTGGTCAGTGATAGTCGGAATCCGGGGCTTGGTTTTGAAGGAAGTCATTTTTATAAAATCAATGGAATGTATTATTTATTCCTGATTCATTCCCTTCCGGACAGGTGGATGCGGACGCAGGCATGCTATGTATCAGACAGCCTGACGGGAGAATTTAGAGGCGGAGATGTGTTGTGTGATACCATGGGGTATTGCGGCCAGGGCGTTGCGCAGGGAGGAATTGTGGATACGCCGGATCATAAATGGTACGCCGTACTTTTCCAGGACAGAGGTGCTGTCGGCAGAATCCCGGTTCTTGTGCCAGTAAAATGGGAGAAAAATGTCAGAGTTACCTATATGCCGGCGCCGGGCGAACAAAAAGAGCAGATCATAAAAGAAAATTATCCGGTATTGGGTGATTCGGGAAGGGCACTCTGTGAAGTGGAAACAAAAAGCACAAGACCGGAGGAACAGTATCATTCGCTTGTGGAGAGTGATGATTTTTCAGAATGGAATCCGGACCAGAAACGGCTGTTTGGAACGTTTGGATGGAAGAGCTGCTGGCAGTTCAATCACGAACCGGAACTTTCCTGGATTGAGAATGATGCAGAAAAAGGGTGCCTCCGAATGAGCTGTAAAAAGCAGTGCAAAAATGTCACGCAGGCAGTAAATACGATCACCCAGAGGATGAAGTTTCCGATGTGCATAACAGAAGTAACCGTTGATGCGGAAAGACTGAAGGACGGAGATTATGCAGGTATGTGTGCATTACAGGGATGTTACGGCATGGCGGCAGTTACAAAGCGTGATGGACGGATGTTTCTGGTTATGAGATCTCTCGAAGCGGAAAATGACAGCCTGGAAGGAAATCAGGGCAACAGCGAAGAAATCGAATGGGAAGCAGTGTCGGTTGAATCATCGAGAATAAGAATCCGGCTGGAAGCAGATTTCCAGAACCAGCACGATAAAGTCCGGTTTTTATATTGGAGCGATGAAAAATGGAAACAGATCGGACCATGGCATCAGCTCTATTTCAAAATGGATCATTTCACAGGATGCAGAGTTGGACTGTTTGCCTATGCAACGAAAGAAGCAGGGGGAATCGCAGAATTCGGCAGATTCCGATATTTTTAACAAAAAGTTCCCGCCCCGGCATTTATGGTACTGGAGTGGGAACTTTTTTGCAGAATTTTCAGCAAGCGTTATTGTAAAAATATCAGGTAGTTATTATAATAAAGTTAAAAGAAAAGAGGTGAAGGATTCGTGAATGATAAAGGATTAGAAAATCTGGAAATGGCGAAAAAACGCGATCATAAAATTATGATCACAGAAGAAGCAATTAAGAAAGTACCCTATATTCGATATCGTGAAATTCCAGAAGAAGAATATGAGATTATACACCGGCTGGTACAACAAGTGCTGAAGATTTCAAAAGAGGAGAATGATTCCAATGAGGTGGCGATCACATACAGCTTTGATCCTGAAAAAACTCTTGCAAATGAGGATGTGGTAGGAATTCAATTTGGAGATGAACATTCGGTGAATCCTTTGGCAGATGCATTGACGTATCACCTGATTATGTCATCAAGGGAATGCATGGTGGTGTCGATGCATAATCATCCGTCGCTATCTCTGATATCTGCAACAGATATTCGTTTTTTTCTACAATATGGAAGTATTCGATTACTGGTGGTGGTAACAAATCTTGGAAGTATTTCTTATATGGTAAAAGGTAAAAACTTTGATTATGTGAAAGGCGTAAAATTACTAAACGAGACAATTCGAAGATATAATGAGGCGTCGGAATTAAAAGGCTATCAGGATGCAACAAAATTTTTTATCAGCAACTGTTACCAGGCCGGAATTATATACGAGGACAGATAGGAGGAATGCTTTATGTTCTTTGGTCAGGCAATGTTGGGAGAAACTCCTGAATTATTTAAGGAAACGGAAGAATGGACAAAATCAGAAATGAAAAGAATTGAAAAAAATGAAAAAGCCAGAAAACAGGTTATGGAAAGCATTCGACCGTTGCTTGAAAAGAAAAAAGAAAAATTGATTTTGGGTCAGGAATAAAAGTCTAAAATAAGAAAAGCCAGAAACGCTGCATATCGTTCGTTTCTGGCTTTTTTGTATAGAAACAGTTTTACGTCCGAAACACCTGCACCGATATCTTCGTCACGTATTCTTTCGCCGACGCCGTAGCCAGTTCATCAATCACTGCTTCTTTATAGGAATACTGCCCCGTCGAAAAGTGGTTCTGGTCGATCCAGGCGAAGAGCGTTTTGTAGGTGTCTTTGGAATCATAGTAGTCCCCCATCAGATAAGCGACAGCGTAATCCCCGGCTGGTTTGATATGAAAAGGGTGATGCTCCGGCTTTTGAATTACTTTTGTAAAAAAGCAGGCATACGTATCCAGAAGATTTGCCCTGAGATCTGCGACATCGAGCATGGCGCCGTAAGGGTGGCCGGCGTTTAAATCGTGTTTGTTGCAGTATCCGACATGGCGGCAGAGGGTCTGGATGATTTTTTCGTGTTCATTTGTATGCAGCGGATCGCTGACAATCAGATACTCCTCCGGCGTTTTTTCGAGAAAAATATGACCGGCCGGACTTCCGGAGCGGAAGAAAAGTTCGTCATCGGCCAGAGACGACTGGCGGTTTTCAAGTGATTCCTGAAGCGATACGAGAGATAATTTCGTTTCCACCACTTCTTTAATTTTCCGAAGATGTTCTTCCTCTCTTCGAATCTTCTCCTGCTGTTCCAGAAGCAGCGTTTTCAAAGACTGCGGACTTCGCTGCTCCAGAAACGCCCCAATCTCCTTCAACGGCATGCCAAGCTCCTTCAGACACGTGATCGTAAAAAAAACATCAAACTGATTTTCACTGTAATACCGATACCCTTTCTCGTCCGTGCGGGCCGGTTTGAAGAGTCCGATCTCATCATAATGAATCAGCGTTCTCTTATTTGTTCCGCATAATTTCGCAAAATCCCCCGTTTTTATGCATGCATTACTAAATTTTTGCATAAATATCCAATCCTTTCTTGACTATACCGTTACGGTATACCTTATTATATAGATGTTTTAAAAAAAAGACAAGAACAGACAACCTTTTCATAGAAAAAAAGAAAGGAAGTATCACAACAGATGCCGAAATTAAGCGACCGCGTCAACACCTTTACCGACTCCGTCATCCGGCGCATGACAAGAATCAGCGATGAATACGGGGCAATTAACCTGTCCCAGGGATTTCCGGATTTCGATCCGCCGAAAGAAATGATGGATGCACTGGCAAAAGCAGCCTACGAAGGACCGCACCAGTATTCCATCACGTTCGGAGCAGAAAATTTCCGGGAGGCTCTTGCAAGAAAGCAGGGAAAGGCCATCGGAAGAACCATCAATCCGGATACCGAGATTGTTGTAACCTGCGGCGGAACAGAGGCCATGATGTGCGCCATGATGACGATCTGCAATCCGGGCGACAAAGTCATGGTATTCTCCCCGTTTTATGAAAACTACGGAGCCGATGCCATTTTATCCGGAGCCGAGCCAATCTACATCCCGCTTGTGCCTCCGACCTATACCTTTGACATTGATCTGGTGGAAAAAGGATTTCAGGCAGGTGCGAAAGCAATCATTGTCTGCAACCCGTCCAACCCGTGCGGAAAGGTCTTCACAAGAGAAGAGCTGACCCGGATCGGAGAGCTTGCCGTAAAATATGATGGCTTTGTGGTAACGGATGAAGTCTATGAGCACATGGTTTATGCTCCCAACCAGCATGTCTGCATGGCATCCCTCCCGGGAATGTACGAGCACACCATCACCTGCAATTCTCTGTCCAAGACGTATTCCATTACGGGATGGCGGCTGGGCTATCTGATCGGACCGGAAGAAGTGATCGAGGCGGCGAAAAAGGTACACGATTTCCTGACCGTCGGAGCAGCAGCACCGCTTCAGGAAGCAGCCGTTGTGGGCCTGAACTTCCCGGAGTCCTACTATGAAGATCTGCTGGCGCTTTACACAAAGAAAAGAGAGCATTTCTTAAAAGGGCTCGATGAAATCGGCCTGAAGCATAACGTGCCGCAGGGAACCTATTTTGTCATGATTGACATTCAGGAATTCCTGGATCTTCCGCAGTTCGCAGGCTTTACCGATCTGGAATTCTGTGAATGGATGATTAAAAATATCGGAGTGGCAGCCGTACCGGGTTCAAGCTTCTTCCGGGAAGAAGTAAACCATCTGATCCGTCTGCATTTTGCCCGTGAAGAGAAGACAATTGACGAGGCGCTCGCCCGCCTGAAAAAACTGAAGGAGCTGTTGTAAGATGACATATTCGGTGAATTTTGCAAACTACACGATTGGCAAGGATGCGTATCAGCAGGTAACGGAAGTGTGCAGCAGATTCGGAACGAAAGCGCTTCTGATCGGCGGAAAGCTTGCACTGAAGGCAGGAAAAGAAAAGCTGTTACAGGCGATTTCTGCCGGCGATCCAAAGATCACGATTGTGGACACCGTTTTATTCGGATCGGACTGCACCTATGAGAAAATGGAGGAACTGGCCGTATACGCAAAAAGCTGCGGAGCCGAGATGATTTTCGGAATGGGAGGCGGCAAAGCGCTGGATACAGCGAAGGGAACGGCAGAAAAAGCCGGTCTTCCGGTCTTTACCTTCCCTACCATTGCGGCAACGTGCGCGGCAACAACGGCGCTTTCCGTTGTGTACCGGGAGGATGGAAATTTTGACAGCTTCTATTTCTACGACAAACCGGCGCGCCACAGCTTTATCGACACGGAGATTATCGCCGAGGCACCGGAGCGCTATTTAAGAGCCGGAATCGGTGATACGCTGGGAAAATATTTTGAGTGCCATTTTGCGGCAAGAGGAGACAGACTCCTGCACAGCTCCGCGCTTGGCCGGGAAATCAGCAATATGTGTTATCTTCCACTTCGGGAATACGCCGAAGAGGCCTTAAAGGAATGCCGGGAAAACCAGGCAGGAGAAGCGCTCGAGCAGGCAGTTCTGGCCAATATCGTAAGTACCGGCCTGGTATCCCTTCTTGTCCTGGATGAATATAACTGTGCGATCGCACATTCGGTTTATTATGGGCTTGTGCTTCTGCCGGGATTCGAGGAAGAGAATCTTCACGGTGATGTTGTCGCGTATGGCGTTCTTGTCCAGCTGATGGTGGACGGAGAAAAAGACAAAGCCGGAGAAATGAAGGACTTTCTGCAGAAACTCGGAATCCGCACGACACTGGCCGAGATGGGAGCGCCGACCGGGCGGGAGGCACTGTCTGCCGTACTGAAAGAAACCGTAACCGGTCCGGATATGGAACACATTCCATACGAGGTGACGGAAGACATGATCTACGAGGCTATGTGCCGGGTAGAAGCATTATAGAACTGTCCGCGCAGCAGGGAAAACGCTTGCTGTTTCGACACGTAAGAAAGTAATGCGCGCTTTATCATAAACATGAGGAGAGAAGAAATGGAAAAATCACATATCACCACCGGGAATCTTTTAAAATTCCTGCTGGGCTCTGCGTTCGGTATTCTGATGTTTCTCGTACCGATTCCGCAGGGAGAATCGTTTACGACGCTACTCGATTTCCTGAAGAGCTGGATCAAAGGACTCTTCGGAGGCAGCCTGCCATACCTGATTATGGTGATCCTGATTGTATCAGCGATCATGAGTCTTTATGACTATGTTGCAAAGCCGGACTGGATCCGGAAGAACCACTACCTGTCCAGAGCATTTTCTACAACTCCGCTGTATCTGGTATCCAAAGTCATCGGAGCCATTTTCGTCGTGATGGTCGTATTTAAGATCGGACCGGAGCAGGTCATTTCCGCAGACACCGGCGCAACGATGGTGGATCTCTGCGGAACCCTGTTCAGCATTGTCATTGCATTCAGCTTTATTATGCCGTTTCTGACCGACTGCGGAATTATGGAATTCTTAGGTGTCCTTGCAAGACCGGTTGTCCGCCCGCTGTTCCATGTGCCGGGCAGAGCATCTGTGGATCTGATTGCATCCTGGTTCGGCGCATCGAATGCAGCCGTTATCCTGACACGCGAGCAGTACATGAAAGGATATTATACGAAACGGGAAGCCGGATACATCATGACAAACTTCTCACTCGTATCTATTCCGTTCTGTCTGATGGTCGCAGACACGATGGGAATTGCCAACCTGTTCCCGTCCTTTTATCTCTGCATCTGCCTGCTCGGAATCATTCTGGCAGTCATCATCGCACGGATTCCGCCGATCCGTCTGATCCCGGATACGTATCGGGAAAGTGTCGGAAAACAGATCAATGAGGACATCCCGCAGGAAAAAGGAATGCTCTCTTATGCGCTGGAAATGAGCTGCAGACGTGCGGAAAAATTCACGGCAAAAACGGTCTGCGAGGGCGGCTTTGAGGTTATGGTCGGCATGTTCTTCGACCTGATCCCGATCGTTGTTTCCTGGGGAACCATCGCGCTGATGATTGCGACCTATACCCCGTTTTTCAAATGGATTTCCTATCCGATGGGACTGTACTTAAATGCCCTCGGTGTTCCGGAAGCCTTTGCGGCAGCACCGGCAACTCTCGTCGGCTTCACCGATATGTTTATCCCGGCGCTTCTGTCGGTCGGACTTGTATCCGTAAAGACCAAATTTGTCATCGGTGTTTTATCCCTGATTCAGATTATCTATCTGACCGAGGTCGGAACGATTATCATCAAAAGTGAAATTCCGTTGAATTTCTGGAAACTTCTGGTAATCTTTTTAGAGAGAACCATCATTGCAATTCCGCTGATCGTATTGTTTGCAAATATGATCGGGCTGTAAATACAGAAAAATAACAGATCCCCGATTTGGCATTTTCGTGCTGAATCGGGGATTTTTTCGCGTAAAAACGCAGGTAAAGGATTCGTAGATTGACAAAACAGCCTATTTTCCCCTATTCTGAGACTGTAAAAACGCTCCGCTGGGCAACATGAGGCGGGCGGGAACAGCAGGAGGAAGGGACACGACGTGGAAGCGAAAGAGTTCGGGCAGTTCATTGCCGGAATACGAAAAGAGAAAAAGATGACGCAGGCAGAGCTTGCGGAACAGATTCATGTGACGGATAAAGCCGTCAGCCGGTGGGAGCGGGGACTTGGATTTCCCGATATCCAGACGCTTGAGCCGCTGGCTCAGGCACTCGGGATTTCCGTGCTGGAGCTGATGCGCTCCGAACGGCAGGGGCAGACGAAGGAAGAGGCGGCGCCGGAAATTCAGTATACTCAGAAGGAGGTGGCAGAGATGCTGCAGAACGCAGGTGACATTTCAAGGCAGCAGAAAAAACAGGACCGGAACGCAAACGTGATCGCGGGATTTCTGGTGATCGGTGTGGCAGCGGCAGCGTGGGCGGCAAAGATCGTAAACGTGGGCGGCGGCCTGATTCTAGGCGGTCTGGTGGCAGCAGCGTTTGTATCGCTGTGGTATTTTTTCCAGAATATGGATGATGAAGAAAGCCGGAAAGTCTATGGGGCAGCATCCATTCTGTCTATCGGCATTCTGGCATCCCTGGTAAATTTCGTCTGGGGTGATCAGCTGGCAGAATTCATTCCCGGCGGCCTGGAACGAAAAGAGCAGATCTTCTGGACCCTGTGGTATCTGTTTGTTCTGGTAATGATGATGATCGGAACCATTCGATGTATCCGCCGGCAGAGACAGAAAAAAGAAAAGAAATACAAAACCGTTCTTTTCACGGCAATTATGGCGTCAATCATGTTTGTAACACTGTGGCAGTATCAGAACACCATGCAGAACCGGTACAAAAACACAGGAATCTGGAGCGGAGCACAGCAGTACGCCGAGGTGCTGCTGAAAAAAGAAAAAAACCTTGAAAACGACTGGCTGATCGGCGATGAGTCCTGGCGCGAAGGAAACAAAAACACGTTCGAGATTCGCCTTACCTACTACGCTGATGCCGATGCCGCAAAAGAGGGACGCGAAAGCGAATATCAGTACAAGATTCATTTTGATGATGTTGACGGCTACGTCATCAAATCCGAAGGCATACCGGAGAAAGAGATTGTTTTCCCGGAAAATAAATGAGAAGTCACAAAATCAAGCACAGAAAGATTCTGAGAGAACATTGTATGGAAACGATGAAATAAAAATAGTAATCCTTACTATTTTCTCTTGCTTTTTCCCCCATCATAGGATAATATAAGAATATACGGTTCGGAGCAGGTTCCGGGCAGGAAAAACAAGATGGAAAGGATATGGATTTTTATGAAGATTACAGAGGATATTATCTACGCGGGAGTCAATGATCATCAGGTAGACCTGTTTGAAGGTCAGTACAGAGTGCCGAACGGCATGGCATACAATTCTTACGTAATTCTCGATGAGAAAACGGCAGTTATGGATACTGTAGATGCAAATTTTGCGGATGAATGGCTGGCAAATGTTGCGAAAGCACTGGATGGCAGAAAACCGGATTATCTGATCGTGCAGCATATGGAGCCGGATCACTCTGCGAATATTGAAAACTTCGTAAAAGCATATCCGGAAGCAACTGTTGTTGCAAACACAAAAACCTTTGCCATGATGAAAAATTTCTTCCCAAAGATGGATCTCGCCGGAAAGAAACTGGAAGTAAAGGATGGTGAGTCCCTGACGCTTGGAAAACACGTTCTGACCTTCGTGTTCGCTCCGATGGTACACTGGCCGGAGGTTATGGTTACATACGACAGTACCGACAAGGTTCTGTTTGCAGCAGACGGCTTCGGAAAATTCGGCGCACTCGACCGCGAGGAACCATGGGATGATGAGGCACGCCGTTACTTCATCGGCATTGTCGGAAAATACGGTTTACAGGTACAGAAGCTTCTGAAAGTGGCAGGTACGCTGGATATCCAGAAAATCTGTTCCCTGCACGGCCCGGTTCTGACGGAAAATCTTGGCCACTACATTGAAAAATACGATATCTGGTCTTCCTACCGCCCGGAAGAAGAAGGCGTTGTGGTTGCCTACACATCTGTTTACGGCAATACAAAAAAAGCTGCCGAATTGCTTGCAGATAAGCTGAAAGAAAAAGGATGCCCGAATGTCGTTGTTTACGATCTGGCAAGAGACGATATGTCCGCTGCCGTAGCGGATGCGTTCCGTTACAGTAAGCTGGTTCTCGCAACCCTGACCTACAACGCAGGCATTTACCCGTTCATGCAGGATTTCATCAACCGTCTGACAGAGCGCAGCTTTCAGAACCGCACCATCGGTCTGATCGAAAACGGAAGCTGGGCACCGACCGCAGCGAAAGTGATGAAAGGCATGTTTGAGAAGAGCAAAAACATCACCTGGACAGAGAATAATGTAAAAGTAATGTCCGCTGTGAAGGAAGAGAACGTAAAAGAGATCGAGGCACTGGCCGAAGAACTTTGCAAATAAGAAATCAAGAAGAGAAGAAAGAATACGAGAAAAATGCTCCGCTGGACTTTGCGAAAGGCAAAGACAGCGGAGTCTTTCGTTCTCCTCTTTTGGAAAGAAGATTCTGTGGAGTTCCGGAGGGAGCAGGATCGCCCTGCGGTGGGTCACAAAGAGTCAGAGGTTGAATTTTGCGAAAGCCTGCGGATGCTTCTTTGTAGTGAGCCTGCATCAGGTTTCTGATCTTTCGGCTTTAATGTCATAATATTCTGAAAATAATAAAATACAAAATAAATTAAAAGAAAGTATTGACAAAATATAGAAGATGAGTTAATATAAGATCAACAAAAGAAAAGAGAACAAAAACAAGAAAGAAACATCAAAACGAAAAAGAAACATCAAGACGAAATCTAAGAAAGTAAGAGGTACAGTCCAATGGCATAGTTAATCTGAACATCAAAAAAATCTCTGAAGAGTTTATATATAGAACCTAAAGGAGATGATTCCAATGAAAGGCAGAGGCCCATAGGGAAAAAATAAAAAACAAAAAATCCAGGAGGTACGGTCCAAAAGGAACATAACGAAATACCCCGAAATCAATGAAAGCAGCAGGTGTATAAAATGAAATTACTGGAAATTCATTAAAAGCCCGGTCGAGAGAAAAAAGAATCGATCGGGCTTAATTTATGTCTGAAAAAGCAAAAATTCGCGCCTCCTGGTTTCGGATGCAATATCCTGAGAAATTCACAAAGCAAAAAGATAAATTGTATTTTGAAAAGGCTTTTTTCTTTTAAGAATCAGTGTAATACTTGTACGCATGTGTTTACGAGTTGCTTTTTACAAAAACGATTCTTTTCCGGATGTCTGGTTTTGGCAAGGTAAGTATGGTAGAATAATAAAAAATGGAACTGCTGATGAAAAGACAGACTGGAAGGGAAGTGATCAGAATATGGGAAGATTTGTTAATCCGGACAACAGTGCTTTTCAGATTATTGTAAATTCAGATATTTATGTAGATAAAACAGAATTGCTGGAATATACCAACAAAGCAATGAATACGGACCGCGCCATGATCTGCAACAGCCGTCCGCGCAGATTTGGGAAATCCATTACGGCCAATATGCTGGCAGCGTATTACAGCAGAGGCTGCGACTCCGAAGCGATGTTTCAGAACTATGCAATCGGAAAAAATAAAGATTTCAAAAAGCATCTGAACCAATATGATGTGATCCATTTGGATGTGCAGTGGTGTATGATGGATGCGGGAAAACCGGAACTGACGGTAAGCTATATGAATCGACAGGTATTAAAAGAACTGCGGGAGCTCTATCCTGAGGTGGATCTGCAGGAGGCGGAAACGATTTATAGTGCATTGTCCTGTATCAATGCGGCAGTCGGGAAAAAATTTATTGTGATTATTGATGAATGGGATGTTTTAATCCGTGAAGAGGCGGAGAACCAGTTCGTACAGGAAGCGTATATTCAGTTTCTGCGCGGCATGTTCAAAGGCAGTGAACCCACCCGTTTTATTCAGCTTGCGTATTTAACGGGAATTCTCCCGATCAAAAAGCTGAAAACCCAGTCGGCGTTGAATAATTTCGATGAGTTCACGATGCTCGATGCCAAAATATTTGCACCCTATATTGGTTTTACGGAAGAGGAAGTAAAATCACTTTGCAAAACGTATGAACAGGATTTTGAAGAAGTCAAGCGGTGGTATGACGGCTATCTGTTGGGGGATTACCATGTATACAATCCAAAAGCGGTTGTCAGCGTGATGACCTGGGGAGATTTTCAGAGCTACTGGTCCAATACGGGAACTTATGAATCCATCCTGCCGTTAATTAATATGAATTTCGATGGACTTAAAACAGACATTATTACCATGATGTCCGGGGAACGAGTGAAAGTAAAAACGAAATCATATCAGAATGATATGGTGACATTTAAAAATAAAGATGATGTTTTAACTGCGTTGATTCACTTAGGGTATCTGGCGTACGATCGAAGAGAACAGATGGCGTATATTCCCAATGAGGAAATCCGCAGTGAGTTCACGGATGCGGTAGAAGAACACCAGTGTATCATTGAAAAATATCAGAAATAAAAGGAGTATGAAAAAATGTATTACGTACCAGACGGAACCAAAACATGTGGTTATTATGAATGCAAGAAATGCGGCAACCGCTTTTTGTCTCTCCAGACGATGGAAAAAATCCCATGCCCGGACTGCGAGGCGGAGGTGGATTATGAAATCGGACCTGGTGAATCGCTGGAGGATGTGCTGGATACCGCAGTGCTGCTGCAAAGAATTGAGGGCGAAGAGGAAGTGGAGAAGATGGATGCACTTTTAAGCCTTGCAATTACCGGCGGGGATTTTGACTGGATCTGATATACCGGAGTGTTTTTCAAACAGGCGCCGGACAGATGACGGATATTTGATGAACGCAAAGTCTGGCGTTCGCTCTGAATTTTCACAGAATTTTGCCGGAGTTTTTCCTCGATTTTAAAAGAAAACAAAGAAATTTCAAGGACTCATGAGAAAAATGTTCAGAAACGGCCGAAAAATTATCGGCGAAATTGTGTAAAATTGACAGAACTGACGCAAAAGACCGAAAATCATCAAAAAATTTAAGGATTGACAAAAAGTGGGAATTCCGCTAGAATGTGCCTATGTTGAAAAACAGCAGAGAAAAAGAATAGAGTAAAGATAACGCAACGGAGCGGTTCTAGGAATAGAATCACTCCGTTTGTAATTTTCTCCCTTTCTCCAAGGTTTTATTTCTCCCAAAACACTCTCAGAAAACCAGAAAATGATCTGCCTGTTTTTCAAGATAAACTCCATATAAGTAATGGATTCGCAAAGGCGCGGTACGAAGGGAAAGCTTCGTGCCGCGTTTTTCAATCCAAAGGAGAAACGTCAGGAAAGAGTTCGCAACGGGGCGATCTGGAAGGAAGACTTCCAGGTCGCTTTTTGATTTTACCAGAAACAGGGCAGAAAAAAATGCAGAACCGGAAAGGAGAAAGTCCGATGGAAAACACAAACGTTTTATTTGACCGAAAGCGTCTGGTCCGGCTGATCGTGCCATTGATTGTGGAACAGGTGCTGGCCGTTACCGTCGGTATGGCGGACATGGTGATGGTATCCGGAGCCGGTGAAACGGCTGTTTCCGGAATCTCACTTGTCAATACGATCTGTGTACTGCTGATCGTGATTTTCACATCGATGGCAAGCGGCGGTTCCGTTGTCGGAGCCCAGTTCCTCGGAAGCGGGGATAAGAAAACAGCGTGTCACGCAGCCGAACAGCTCGTGATGATCTGCGGACTGATTGCACTTGTCATCTGCGGCATTTCCTTTTTCGGAAACCGCTGGATTCTCCGGGTAGTCTACGGATCAGTGGAAGAGCAGGTTATGGCCTATGCGGTGGAATACTTCTTTATTACATCGCTTTCGTTTCCGTTCCTTGGTATCTACAATGCCGGGGCAGCGCTTTTCCGGGTTATGGGAAACTCAAACATTTCAATGGTTACCTCCATCGTGATGAACGCGCTGAATATCATCGGAAATGCCATTTTTGTTTTCGGCTTTGGCATGGGAGTTGCAGGCGTGGCACTTTCCACTCTGATCTCCAGAGCATTTGCCAGTGTTGTGATTCTTGTACTGCTGCATCAGGAAAAATACGAGATCCACTGTACGAAGTGGTTCCTGGTCGGATGGGATAAGGAGATGCTGAAAAAGATCTTTTCCATCGGTGTTCCGCAGGCGTTGGAAAACAGTATGTTCCAGATCGGAAAGCTGCTGACCCAGAGCATGATTGCCGGATTTGGAACAGCCTCTATCGCAGCTAATGCGTGTGCGATGACCGTCGAACAGCTCGCATTCATGCCGGGCTCGGCGATGGGCCTTGCGATGACAACCGTTGTTGGACAGTGCGTCGGAGCAGGAGATTATAAGCAGGCGAGAAGCTATACAAAGAAGCTGATCACAGGAGCCTACGCATTCCTTTGGATTCTGAATATCCTGCTTCTGGCAGCAGCACCACTGTTTGCCGGAGCATATAACCTTTCCGACAGTGCTTACCGGATGGCAGTCATCGTGATCCGATACCACAGTATCTGCTGTATGATGATCTGGCCGCTGGCCTTTACCCTTCCGAACACGATGCGTTCCGCAGGCGATGCCAAGTTTACGATGACGGTCAGCATCCTGTCCATGTGGTTCGTCCGAATCGCACTGGCTTATCTGATCGGTGTTTCCCTCCATGTGGGACTCCTTGGTGTCTGGATTGCACAGACCCTCGACTGGGTAGTCCGTGCAGGATTTTACATTGTCCGGTATCTCGGTCATAAATGGGAAAATAAATCCGTTGTAAGGCAACAGGAAAAGAAAGTTCTTACAGAATAAAAACCGAAGAATCAACTTGGCGGCATACCGGAAATTCATCCTTAAATCGGAACATAAAAAGACAGAAGTACAACAGGAGGCGAGGCGTATGAAAGAAAAAAACTATGAAGTAGTCGTTTTTCAGGGAGACCCGGGAACCATCGATCTGACGTACGAAGAAATGGAAGCAGAGTGGAATAAAATGCTGCAGAGTGTACCACAGATCGGAAAATTCCGTATCATCCATCAGGAGAAAAAGAGGTACACCTTCGAAGATTACAGCAGCCAGATCGGGAACGCCGACGCAGCATTTGGTATCTGGGTCCACAAAGGAGTGATCAACGAAAAGCTCTTTGAAGCGCATCCGAATCTGAAATATATCGCAACGCTGGGACATGGATTTGAAGATTTCGATGTGGAAATGACAAGGCGCCGGGGCGTGACCATAACGAATACGATTTACGGCGATGTCACCATTGCCCAGTATGCGATGGCACTGCTCATGAACATCTGTCATAACGTGACGGTACAGAGCGACTATACCAAAACAGGGTACTGGAAAGAAAAAGAAACGAATCCGCAGGCAAGCTACAACCAACTGTTCGTGCCGCAGATTGAGCTCTACCAGAAAACGATGGGAATCATCGGACTTGGCGCGATCGGCCTCTGGACGGCAAGAATGGCAAAGGGCTTTGGCATGAAGGTCATCGCAAACAGCCGTCACAAAAAGACGGGACCGCAGTATGACGGCATCGAGCAGGTCAGCATGGAAGAGATTTTCGAACGGTCGGATGTGATCTCCATTCACTGTCCGCATACGAAGGAAACAGAAAACCTGCTGAACCGCGAAGCATTTGCCAAAATGAAGGACGGTGTCATCATTATCAACACCGCGCGGGGAATCATCATCGATGAGGAGGCGCTTCTTGAGGCGCTGGAATCGAGAAAGGTTTATATGGCAGGACTCGATGTTGTTGCAAACGAGCCGCCGCAGTATCAGATTCCGCTGATGCAGTCGCCGTACACCTTTATTACTTCCCATATCGCCTGGCAGCCGAAGGCAGCAAGACTCCGTGCAGTAGATCTGGCGGTGAAAAACTTCCGGTCTTACCTGGAGGGAATGCCGACAAGTGTGATTAATTAAAAGAAGCAGCGGAACAGTACAGGCATGATGAAAGAGGTTAGAAAATCTGTCAGAAAACAGATTTCTATATAGAAGCAGCAGAGCCGGTAAATGAAAAGATGAAACTTGTACAGGAGCCGGTTCGGAAAGGGAGGGAAAATCATGAAAAAGCTGGAAATTGTAATTCGTCCGGAGAGCCTCGAAAACCTGGAGCTACTCCTCGAGGAGCAGAAGGCAAACGGTATGATGATCACAAATATCCTTGGATATGGAAACCAGAAGGGATATCGTCAGATGTACCGTGGAGCGGAAATCGTGGCCAAAATGCTTCCGAAGGTTAAGGTGGAAACCGTTGTGGAGGATGACAAGGTTCCGAAAATCGTTGATTTTGTTGTGAAAAACCTGTCAACCGGAACTTATGGCGATGGAAAAATTTTCGTTTACGATGTCGAAGATGCAGTGCGAATCCGGACAGGTGAGCACGGCGAACAGGCACTTTAAAAAATTTGAAAGCTGCCGTTTCAGAGATGACCGTTTCAGAAGATCTGCAGACGGGAACAGGTAAGATGGGAATGAGGAGGAACTTATTATGGAAAACACACAGGTATTACTCAATATCGTATGGACCATGGTCGGAGCCTTTCTGGTGTATTTTATGCAGGCCGGATTTGCCATGGTGGAAACAGGATTTACAAGAGCGAAAAACTCCGGAAACATTCTGATGAAGAATATGATGGATTTCGTGCTCGGCTCTATTTTCTTCTTTATCATCGGATTTGCGCTGATGTTCGGAGGAAGCAATGCCTTTATCGGAACATCAGGTTTCTTTCATCCGAAAGCGCTGGCAGATGCAGATGGCATGTTCAACGGACTGCCGATCGGCGTATTCATGATTTTCCAGACCGTGTTCTGTGCAACATCGGCCACGATTGTATCAGGTGCTATGGCAGAGAGAACTAAATTCATCTCTTACCTGATTTACTCCGCAGCCATCAGCATTTTCATTTATCCGATCACCGGACACTGGATCTGGGGCGGCGGCTGGTTAAGCCAGATCGGATTCCATGATTTTGCAGGATCTACTGCAGTTCATATGGTCGGCGGTCTGTGCGCCCTTGCCGGTGCAAAAATGGTCGGACCTCGTATCGGAAAATACACAAAAGAGGGAAAACCGGTTGCGATTCCTGGTCATAACCTTCCGCTTGGAGCACTTGGTGTCTTTATCCTCTGGTTCTGCTGGTTCGGATTTAACTGTGGATCTACCACAGCAGCAACCTACAATCTTGGCGACATTGCCATGACCACAAACCTCGCAGCAGCAGCAGCAACACTGGTTACCCTGATTGTTACCTGGGTACGTTATGGAAAACCGGATATCAGTATGACAATGAACGGCGCACTGGCCGGACTGGTAGCTATCACAGCAAGCTGTGATGTAGTCAATGATTACGAGGCACTGTTCATTGGAGCAGTTGCAGGTGTTGTCGTTGTATTCGCAGTTGAATTCTTTGATAAAGTCGTAAAAATCGATGACCCGGTTGGTGCAATCAGTGTACACGGTGTCTGTGGAGCACTCGGAACCTTATTCACCGGTATTTTTGGTGAGGGATGCAGCTTTATCACCCAGCTGATCGGTTTTGTAGCAGTTGCGGTATATACCCTGATCCTGGCGTTCATCCTGTTCTTCGTCCTGAAAAAGACCATCGGACTTCGCGTAACCGAGAAAGAAGAGATCGACGGACTGGATATGCACGAGCACGGATGCAGCGCTTATGCAAACTTCCACTTCCACAATGACAAATAAAAAGGTGGTGCGGATATGAAAAAGCTGACAGTTATTGTCAAACCCGCGAACCGGGAGGATGTCATCGACATCATGGAATCGTGTGCCGTTTACGGCGTGATGGAAACGGATATCACCGGATATGGAAACCAGAAAGGCTATCGGGTGATGTACCGCGGAACCATGAGCGGACCGAATGTACTGATGAAATGCAAATTCGAGACCGTGGGTGATGATAAGACAATTGAAGTATTAAAAGGCTTCCTGGAAAAGAAGCTGTGTACCGGAAATATCGGAGACGGAAAGATTTTTGTCGAAAAAGTGGCAGATGTCATCCGGGTTCGTACCGGCCAGCGTGGCGAGGAAGCATTATAAAAACAAAAGACAGAAAAAAAGGTGCAAAGAGGCAGCCAGAACAGATCGTTCGGCTGCCTCTTCTGAGCTAAAAAAGCCGGAACGGGAGGAATGCTGCATGGTAAGATACATTATAAAACGTTTATTTATTGGAGTGGTGACGATCTGGGCACTGATCACCATTACCTTTTTCCTGATTCGGATTATGCCGGGCAGCCCGTTCGAGGCAGACAATCTTTCCCAGAGCGCGATTGAACAGCTCGAATCGACCTACGGACTGGATGAGCCCATGTGGAAACAGTATATTCTTTACATGGAAAATCTGATGCACGGAGATCTCGGCATTTCCTACAAAAAGAACGTTTCTGTTAATACACTGATCGCAAGAGGATTTCCGTACACGTTAAGCATCGGACTTCTCTCGATCGCGGTATCCGCTTTCATCGGTATTCTGATGGGCATCTGGATGGCGACGAGCAAGCGGCTGGCAGTCAAAAACACGCTGCTTGGAATTGCGACGCTGGGGGTCAGTATCCCGGGATTCGTCACAGCGATCCTGCTGATGATGGTTTTCGGTGTCTGGTGGCCGGTACTCCCGATCGTCGGTCTTGGTTCTCCGGCCAACTACATTCTTCCGGTGGCGGCACAGTCATTCGGACAGATCGCTTCGATTGCCAGACTGACCAAGAGTACCTATTCCGAGGCGATCCAGATGGATTACGTAACGATGGCAAGAGCGAAGGGACTTAGCAATCTGTACATCACCGTACGTCACGTCCTCAAAAATGCACTGATCCCGGTTGTCACTTATTTCGGACCGGCCATCGCATTTCTGATCACAGGAAGCTTTGTTGTAGAATCTATTTTTTCTATTCCGGGAATCGGACGTGAATTTACGAATGCCATCACAAACCGTGATTACACCGTAGTCCTTGGATTTAGTGTTTTCATCGGTGTGATTATCACCGTTGCCAACCTGGCAGTGGATATCATTTGTTCCCTCATTGACCCGAGAATCAAACTGACAAACTAGGAGGTGACTGTTATGGACTGGTTTTCACCGATTGATCCATCCAAAAAGAACAGCGAGTTTATTGCCGTGGAGAGCAAAAGCTTCTGGAAAGCGGCGTGGGGAAGATTTAAGAAAAATCCAATGGCAGTCCTCGGACTGGTCGTCATCCTCCTTATGGCAGTGATTTCTATTTTCGGACCGATGATCAGCCCCTATGCATACGATGCACAGGACGCAGCCAATCAGTATGCGGGCTTTTCGGCACAGCATATTTTCGGAACCGATAAATTCGGACGTGATGTATTTACAAGACTCTGTTACGGAGGCCGCATCAGCCTGGCAATTGGTTTTGGAGCAGCCGTCATCAACACCGTTCTCGGTGTGGTGATCGGTGGATTGTGCGGCTACATTGGTGGAAAATTTGACAACTTTGTCATGCGTATTGTGGATATCATCTACGCGATGCCTTCTATGATCTACGTTATCCTGATCATGATGGTTCTTGGATCGAATGTACGAAGCATTCTGATCGGTATCTGCATTCCGGGCTGGATCGGTATGGCGCGTCAGGTAAGAGGCCAGCTGATCGCCTTGAAGGAGCAGGAGTTTTCCATGGCAGCACTCGTCATCGGAGCAAGCGATGCGCGGATTTTGTTCCGTCACCTGCTGATCAATGCCATCGGACCGATCATTGTACAGATTACCTTCCTTGTTCCGAATGCCATTTTCACCGAAGCCTTCTTAAGCTTCATCGGAATCGGTATTTCCGCTCCGATGGCAAGCTGGGGTTCCATGGCACAGGATGCCCGGCAGGTGCTCACGATGCACCCGGGACAGCTTTTTCTGCCGACCATCTGCATCTGTATCACCATTTTCTCCCTGAACTTCCTCGGTGAGGGAATCGGCGATGCCTTTAATCCAAAGAAAACCAGGGGGTGAAGCGTATGAGTTTACTCGAAATCAGCCATCTCACAACAAAATTTGAAACGCAGCAGGGAACCGTCAGTGCAGTACGCGACGTTTCCTACCATCTGGAAGAGGGCGAGGTACTCGGTATTGTCGGCGAGTCCGGTTCCGGAAAAAGTGTCGGTATGCTGACCCTGATGGGTCTTCTGGCATCGAACGGCAGGGTAGAAGAAGGAGAAATCCTCTTCGACGGAGAAAACATTTCTCCGCCGCACACGAAGGACCGGAAAGAAAAACGGGCTTATGAAAAGAAAATGCAGCAGATCCGCGGAAACCGCATCGGCATGATTTTCCAGGATCCGATGACATTTCTGAATCCGATCCTGAAAATCGGAATTCAGATGACAGAGGGAATTCGAAAGCATCAGAATTGTTCCAAAAAAGAGGCGGAAGCGAAAGCCATTGAGCTGATGCGGCAGGTCGGAATTCCAAGTCCGGAAAAACGGCTCGATCAGTATCCATTTGAATTTTCCGGTGGTATGCGGCAGAGAATCATCATTGCGACGGCGCTGGCATGTGATCCGAAGCTGATTATCGCAGATGAGCCGACAACCGCACTGGATGTAACCGTACAGGCACAGATCCTGGAGCTTTTGAAAAAGCTGACGAAGGAAAAAGGAACCTCCGTTATTATGATTACCCACGACCTCGGCGTTGTCGCTTCTATGTGTGACCGGATTGCCATTATGTACGCCGGCCAGATCGTAGAAGAGGGAACCGTCGATGAGATTTTCTACGAACCGCATCATCCGTACACGAAAGGTCTTCTGAACAGTATCAACAATTCGGCAAAGGATAACGACGAACCGCTCGTTCCGATTCCGGGAACACCGCCGGATCTCTTAAAACTCCCGAAGGGCTGCGCATTTATGAGCCGCTGTCCTTACACCATGAAGATCTGTGAGGTACAGGCTTCTCCGGTGACAACCTACAGCGAGACGCACTGCTGCAGATGCTGGCTGGAATGTATGGATGAAACAAAGATCACAGTTTCCGGGGAGGAGGCGGCTGCCAATGAGTGAAAATGTACTGGAAGTAAAAAATCTGTGTAAATACTTTGATGTGAACAGAGGAATGAAGGGAGCACAGAAGGTCATCGCCGTAGATGGTATTTCCTTCGAGGTAAAAAAGGGGGAAACCTTCGGACTGGTCGGAGAATCCGGCTGTGGAAAAAGTACACTTGGCCGCACGATTTTACGGATTTATGAGCCGACAAAGGGCGAAATCGTTTTCGAGGGAGAAGATATCTCCAAGCTTTCCCGGAAAAAGATGCTTCCCTACCGGCAGAAGCTGCAGATGATTTTCCAGGATCCGTATGCATCCTTAAATCCCCGTTTTACCGTCGGTGAGATTATTGAGGAGCCGATGGTAATCCATCACATGTACGATGAAAAAAAGCGAAAAGAACGTGTGCAGGAGCTGCTGGAAACGGTTGGATTGAAACCGGACCACATCCGGAGATATCCGCATGAGTTTTCCGGCGGCCAGAGACAGCGAATCGGAATTGCGAGAACGCTGGCACTCGAACCCGACTTTATCGTCTGCGACGAACCGATTTCGGCGCTCGACGTTTCCATCCAGGCACAGGTCATCAACCTTTTGGAGGATATTCAGAAAAAAGAGGGCATCAGCTATCTCTTTATCGCACACGATCTTGGCATGGTAAAGCATATCAGCCACCGGATTGGTGTCATGTATCTGGGACACATGGTAGAAATCGGAGAATCCAATGATGTTTACCGCCGTCCGCTTCACCCATATTCGAAGGCACTGCTTTCCGCAGAGCCGATTCCGGACCCGAAGACCGCAAGAAGCAGAAAACGAATCCTGCTGGAAGGCGAAATTCCGAGTCCGATCCATCCGCCGAAAGGATGCCCGTTCCACACGAGATGTCCCTACGCTATGGAAGAATGCAGCCAGGCCCGCCCGGCAACGTATGATGTTGAGGGCAGGAAAGTGGCTTGCTTCTTATATTCCCCGCGGTATTTGAGACAGAGGGAGGGTCTGGCAATCGAACCGTTGCTGGCCGGAGCAAAATAGAACCATTCAGGTGCGGCAGGTTCCGGAACAGAGGTTCCAAAGACCGTAGCTGTGTTTCAGACAAGCATCAGCAGCAAAAGGAGGAGAACATTATGAAAAAATTATGGAAAGCAACAGCGACAGTGGCAGCGGCTGTTCTTCTGGCAGGATCCCTTGCCGGATGCGGAAGCAGCGGAGGAAGCAGCAGCTCTTCCGGAGGAGGAAAAAGCGGCAGTACTTCCGATATGATTGTGACAACGATGAATACAGAGTCCGGATCTTTGGACAGTGCAGGAGAAAGCTCTCTGTGGTGGTGGTCCTACGATGATGTGTGTATGGCGCCGATCATGGAAATGAAAGAGGACGGTTCCTGGGATTACATTCTGGCAGAAAGCGTTGATGTCAATGATGATATGACACAGTACACCGTACACCTCCGCAGCGATGCAAAATGGAGCAACGGAGACGATGTGACAAGCGCCGATTTCAAAAACACCATTGTCCGCGCACTGGATCCGAACTGCAAGAGTGGTTATTCCTCAATGCTTTACCCGATTGCGGGAGCCGAGGAAATGTACAACGGAACCGGCGATGAGAGCGGCCTTGGCGTAGACACCAGCGATGACAAGACCATCGTGTTCAACTTAAAGGAGCCATGCGCTTACTTCGAACAGCTCTTTGTACTTCCGGTTTACATGCCGACGCACCGTGAGCTTCAGACCGAGACCAACGGCGACTGGGCAATGGGAAATGACATGGATGCGCTGGTAAGCTGCGGACCGTACTACCTCGCAGAGTATGTACCGAACCAGTACAGCGTTTATAAGAAAAATGAAAATTACGTTCAGGCAGACCGGATCAAAACCGATACGATCAAAAAAATGGTTATGGACGATACACAGTCTATCATCAATGCGTATAAATCCGGTGAGCTGAACTTTATCTCAGCAGATTATACTGTTATGGATGAGTATAAAGACAGCGATGAGCTGATTACTTCTCCGGCCATGACAAGCTACTATGTATTATTTAATGTAAATGAAGCTCCGTTTGATGATGTCCGCGTCCGCCAGGCATTCTCCATGGCGGTCAACCGCGATGAGGTAGCTTCCGCGTGCGGTTCCTCTTATGAGGCAAGTGATTTCTTCGTAGCAAAACATCTGAAATCTTCTGCAAGCGGCAAGGACTGGGCAGAAGAAGTAGAAGAAGATCCGATCGGCTTTGATCCGGACAAGGCAAAAGAGCTTCTGGCAGAGGCCGGTTACCCGGATGGAGAAGGCTTCCCGGCCATCACCTACAAATACCCGAGCCTCCAGCTTGACAGCGATATGGCACAGGCCCTGCAGGCACAGTGGAAAACGAACCTCGGAGTGGAAGTAGAGCTTCAGGCAGAAGAGCAGCAGGTACAGGTGGCAGAGAGAAGATCCGGTGATTTCCAGATTGCCCGCATGAGATGGACCGCAGACTTTACCGATCCGTTCACCTTCCTTTCCATGTACCGTTCCAACGACAGCTACAACGATAACAAGACCAATTGCCCGGAGTATGACGAACTGATGGCACAGTCGAATGAGGAAAGCGATCCGACCGCCAGATTTGAGCTGCTGCACCAGGCTGAGAGCGTACTGGTAAACGACTACTGCTTCGGCGTACCGGTACTGAATTCTTCCAATATTTATTTGGTAAGCACCGATATCACAAACTTTAAGATTGACCCGTCCAGAAACATGATCCGTACCAAATATCTGGTATTAGGAGACAGCTCTTCTGAGTCTTAAGCAAAAAATCGGAAAACGGGAAGGCTCCGCAGATGGCTTAGCAGCTGTTTCGAGGGGAGCCGTAAAACGGTAATTTTCCGGAAAAAAACAATAGAAGCCGCGAAAACAGGAGGAAATGGATATGGAAGTAAATAAAATCATCAGCCACGCATTACAGAGCATGCCGCCGAGCAAACGTCAGAAAGCATTTGCGAAGGACACCTCAAAACTGATCCATATGGGATTAAACGAAAATAATTACGGAATGTCACCGAAGGCAGTGGCGGCGCTGGAGGACTCTATGGCGGGAAGCCATTTTTATCCTGATTTTGCAGCAGTACTGCTGAAACAGAAGGTAGCGGAGCAGTACGGATTAAAAGCAGAAAATGTACTGACAGGCGCCGGATCGAGTGCGATGATCGATATGATCGGACTGACCTTTCTGGACGAGGGAGATGAAGTGCTGTTTTCCGCTCCGACCTACGGGGCATTTGCCGATATGGCATATTTAAACGGCGGTGTGCCGGTTTCCGTACCGGTTACCGAAGAGCAGAAATTTAATCTCCCTGCCATGAAAGAAAAAATCGGTGAAAAAACAAAAATCGTGGTGATCTGCAATCCGAATAACCCGACCGGAACGTATGTGCCGATCGGGGAGCTGGAAGCATTTGCAGATACCCTTCCGGAGGACGTTCTGCTGGTGATGGACGAGGCATACATGGAATTTGCCACCGAGCCGGACTGCTGCAGTATGGTCGATTATATGAAAGCGCATCCGGAAAAACCGATTCTGGTTCTCCGCACCTTTTCCAAATATTATGCGATGGCAGGCCTTCGTGTCGGCTATGCGCTGGGCTCCGAAGAGCTGATTGGAATCATGCGGAAATGTTCCGCTTCCTGGAACCTGAATGTCTGTGCACAGAAAGCGGCAGTGGCAGGCCTGGCAGACCAGGAGTATTACCAGGCGCAGAAAGCCAAAATCGTGGAGGGAAGAGAATATCTGGAAAAAGAGATGGCAGCGCTTGGATGCAAGGTTTATCCGTCCCAGTCGAATTTCATCTACTTTGACACCGGAAAAGATCCGGCATGGATCCAGGAGCAGCTGATGGACAAGGGCATCCGCATCGGCGCCTTCGAGATGAGCCGTGTCAGCGTGGGAACGATGGAGGAGTGTAAACTTTATATCAAAGCATTAAAAGAAATTCTGGAAGCGGCAGAGTGAAAAGGTTTTACGGTAAACGTTAAAAGATAGAATGAAAGAGAAAAAGACCGGATGAGAAGTAAAAAATCCGGTCTTTTTCTGCTGGTATGAGAACAGAAAAAGCGGATCAGCAGGTTGCATATTTCAGGTAAAAAAGGTATACTTATAAGTGATAAAAAGAGAAATATGTTAGCAGCAGCTAATAAGAAAAAAACAGAGGAAAAACATGGTTTTTGCAAATTAGTGCTTGCCATTCCATGAAAATTGGAATATTATATGTGCAAACGCCTATAGATGAAAAAAGATGTATCACATCCTGAAAGGGGAAAGAAAATATGCTTTTTAAAACATACCAGAAGATCACGACGTTATTTAAAGAACATCATGGATATATGAGCTTCGCAGACCTCAGAGATCATCAGGTGACCGTACTGCAGCTGGCAGAAATGGAAGAGGAAGGAAGTCTGGAACGATTTGCACGCGGCTGGTACTGGTGCAAGGACTGTGGTTATGAAAAACCGGAAGACTATCAATATATCGAAATTGCGAAAGTAAACCCACGCGCAGTCATCTGCATGGACAGTGCCGCATGGCTTGCCGGAATGCTGAAAGAAGAGCCGGCTACGATTGCAGTTGCAACAGCACGGACAGACCGGAAAAAAATGGATCTGGAAAATTTTGAAATCAGACGTTTTTATTTCCAGAATGCCGATGTCCCGGGCGAAATCTGTGAGAAAAAGACAGAGTTTGGTTCCTACAAATATTATTCTCCGAAGAGAACCTTCTGTGACTGTCTGCGCATGAACAACAAGATGCCGGAGGAAGTAAAAGAAGAAATCCTCACCTGGTGCCGGAAACAGAAATATTCCAAAGAAGAGATGCTGGAATACGCGAACAAGCTCCGTGCGGTAAAAAATATCGAGGAAGAGTATCAGAAATAAAATTTCACAGGAATAGATAAGGGAAACTCCCGACGGAAGATCTTATACGAGAAATTCTGCCGGGAGTTTCTGCGTGTATATCGGATGGTTACGCATACACGATTTCCCCGTATGTTCCCCTGTGTCATTCGCAAAAATCGCATAAAATGAGAAGCAAAGAGCAATACTTGACTAGCCGAACGGGAAAAGCGGCGATACAATAGAGGCAACAAATTTCGGGAGGATTTTATCTATGAGTAAAGAGACAAGAGAGTATGCAAAACAGCTGGTTTCCCAGATGACGCTGGAAGAAAAAATGAGCCAGATGGTCTATCAGTCACCGGCGATCGAGCGTCTTGGCATTCCGGCATACAACTGGTGGAATGAAGCGCTGCACGGCGTGGCAAGAGCTGGTGTGGCAACGGTATTTCCGCAGGCTATTGGCCTTGCAGCAACGTTTGATAAAGAGCTGCTGCAGGAGATCGGTGATGTTGTTTCTACCGAGGGACGTGCAAAATTCAACGAGTTTTCGAGAAAAGGCGACCGCGGCATCTACAAAGGCCTGACCTTCTGGGCACCGAACGTCAACATTTTCCGTGATCCGAGATGGGGCCGCGGCCATGAGACATATGGTGAGGACCCGTATCTGACCGGTGAGCTCGGATGCGCCTACATCCGCGGATTACAGGGACCGGACCCGGATCACCCGAAGGCAGCGGCGTGTGCCAAGCATTTCGCCGTCCACAGCGGCCCGGAGGCGATCCGCCATGAGTTTGACGCAAGAGTCAGCAGACATGATCTGTATGACACCTATCTGTATGCCTTCAAACGCTGTGTCAAGGATGCAAAAGTCGAGGCAGTCATGGGCGCGTATAACCGTGTCAACGGTGAACCGGCATGCGGAAGCAAGACATTGTTAAAGGACATCCTGCGCGATGAGTTCGGCTTTGAAGGCCATGTTGTCTCCGACTGCTGGGCAATCATGGATTTCCATGAGCACCACAGAGTGACCAAAAATGTAGAGGAGTCCGCAGCGCGCGCCGTCAACAACGGCTGTGACCTGAACTGCGGCGTTGCTTTCCTGCATCTGCCGAAAGCATACGAGGATGGCCTGGTATCCGAAGAGGCAATCACCGCGGCAGTTGAGCGCCTGATGGAAATCCGCATCCGACTCGGTATGATGAAAGAGTATCCGTCACCGTACGAAGATCTGTCCTACGATCTGGTCGAGTGCAAGGAGCATGTTGATCTGTCCGTCGAGGCAGCGAGAAGAAGTATGGTTCTGCTGAAAAATGAAAACAACATGCTGCCGCTCGATGTGAAGAAGATCCGCAGTATCGCCGTGATCGGACCGAACGCGAACTCGAGAGCAGCGCTGGTTGGAAACTATCAGGGAACATCGTCCAGATACATCACACCGCTGGAAGGAATTCAGCAGTATGTCGGTGATGATGTGAGAGTGACATACGCAGAGGGCTGCCATCTGTATAAAAATAAAGTCGAAGGACTCGGCGAGGACAAAGACCGTTTCAAAGAGGCTGTCATTGCCGCTGAGCACGCAGACGTTGTCGTTCTGTGCCTTGGACTTGATGCAACTGTTGAGGGCGAGGAAGGCGATGCCGGAAACGAATACGCGAGCGGCGATAAGCTGGGCCTCAATCTGCCGGGCTTACAGGAGGAACTGCTGGAGACGATCACAGCGGTTGGAAAACCGGTTGTCCTCGTTCTTTCGGCAGGAAGTGCCATCGACCTGTCCTGGGCAGAGGAGCATGTACCGGCTATTCTTGACAGCTGGTATCCGGGTGCGCGCGGCGGAAAAGCCGTGGCAGAGGCGCTGTTCGGCGATTATGCACCGAACGGAAAACTGCCGGTGACTTTCTATCAGGGAACAGAAAATCTGCCGGAGTTCACCGATTACAGCATGGCAGGACGAACCTACCGCTATACTGATAAAAATATTCTGTATCCATTTGGATATGGACTGACGTATGGAACAATTTCCTACAGCGGCGCAAAAACGGAGCAGGAGACGAGCGCGGTGCTCGACGATGTGACCGTGTGCACGAAGGTGAAGAATGAGAGTGCATATCCGCTGCATGAGAGCGTAGAGATTTATGTGAAATACAAAAACGCACAGCCGGGTGAGCCAGGCTTCCAGTTAAAAGGCATCGCGTGCGTGGAACTGCAGGCAGGAGAAGAAAAAGAGGTTTCCGTGACACTGCATGCAAGAGATTTTGCTGTTATCACAGAGGACGGCGGATGTGTCGTACGGCCGGGCGAGTATGAAATCTCCATCGGCGGACAGCAGCCGGGCGAAAGAAGCCGCGCGCTGACAGGACGTGAGACAGAGATTCTGACAGTCAGAAAAGAAGGAAATGAAGAGAACGTCGAGTATTAAGTATTAGATAGAAATTGAAAAACGAAGAGGGAAGTGGAATCGTCTGCCTCCCTCTTTTGGTGACAGAATGGAGAGACAGGATATGAGTACATTATGGTATACAAAACCAGCCGCAGAGTGGGAGGAAGCACTGCCGCTCGGCAATGGACGGCTTGGTGCGATGATCGCTGGAAATCTGCGCGAGGAACGGATCCAGGTTAATGAGGAGACGATCTGGTACGGCGGATGGGAAGACCGCCTGAACCCGGATGCGCGGGAAAATCTGCCGAAACTGCGCGAACTGGTCCGGCAGGGACGGATTTCGGAGGCAGAGCGTCTGATCCGTCTGGCGTTCATCTCGGGACCGGATGGACAGAGAGGCTATCAGACACTTGGCGATATCGAGATGAAATATTTAAATGATCCATCACAGGAGGAATGCACCGCGTACCGCCGCGAACTCGATCTGGACCGCGCGGTCTGCCGTGTGCAGTATGAGAATGCAAAAAAAGAAGCATTTGAACGAACCTGCTTCATTTCCAGACCGGCGGATTGTATGGTGCTGCATCTTCGTGCACCGAAGGGAAAAGTGTCGGTTGAGGTGATGCTGAACCGTGCAAAATATTTTGACCGTACAGGAAAGGTCAACGATCACACGATTTATCTGAGCGGAAACCTCGGAAAAAATGCCCTGGAATTTGCCATGTGCCTGTCGGCAAAAGCAACGGGCGGCCGTGTGTATACCATGGGTCATACTCTGGTGATCGAAGAGGCAGATGAGGCCGTGCTGTACTTCGGCGCGGACAGTACGTTCCGTTATGCGAAGGAAGAGGCTGCCGCATGGGAGCCGCGTGTGCAGGATGTGCTGGCAGAGAAGATTACCGAAAAGCTGGAGCGCGCGATAGCGCAGGAGTACGGGGACCTGCTGGCGGAACATGAAAAGGACTACCGCAGTTTTTACGGCCGTGTGGCATTATCCCTGCCGGAGAAAGAGGAAAATGCCGCACTTCCGACGGATGAGCGTCTGCAGAAGATGATTCACGGCGGTACGGATGAGGGACTTGCGAAGCTGCTGTTTGATTACGGACGGTATCTGCTGATCGAGTGCAGCCGCCCAGGCGATCTTCCGGCGACGCTGCAGGGGATCTGGAACAAGGATTTCATGGCACCGTGGGACAGCAAATATACGATCAACATCAATACAGAAATGAACTACTGGCCGGCAGAGGTCTGCGCGCTGCCGGAGTGCCACACGGCGCTTTTCGACCTGATTGAACGGATGCGGGAACATGGCCGGAGCATTGCACGGCGGATGTACGGCTGCCGCGGCTTTATGGCGCACCACAACACGGACATTTACGGAGACTGTGCACCGCAGGACAACTGGATTCCGGCGACGATCTGGGTTATGGGAACGGCATGGCTCTGCACACATCTGTGGATGCATTATTCTTATACGCAGGATCTGGAATTTTTGAAACAGGCTTACCCGGTGATGGCGGAAGCGGCGTTGTTTTTCGTGGATTTTCTGGAGGAGAAGGACGGCTATCTTGTGACGAATCCGTCGCTGTCCCCGGAAAACGTCTACATTCTGCCGAGCGGCGAGCAGGGCTGCTGCTGTATGGGCGCGACGATGGATATGGAGATTCTGCGCGAGCTGTTCACTGGCTGCAAAAAGGCGGCGGAGCTTCTCGGGGACGCTGTGGATGCTGTAGAAATTCCAGATGTTTCGGATGTGCGGGAATTACAGAACGAGATCAACGCGGCACTCGAAAAACTGCCGCCGATCCGCATTGATTCCACAGGAAGAGTTATGGAGTGGATGGAAGAGTACAAAGAAGCAGAGCCGGGACACCGCCATGTGTCACAGCTGTATGGCCTGTATCCGTCCGATCAGATTACGATGGATGGAACACCGGAGCTTGCCGCAGCGGCTGCAGAGACACTGCGTGTGCGCCTTGCCAATGGCGGCGGCCATACGGGCTGGAGCCGGGCATGGATCATCAACTTTTATGCGAAGCTGTGGGATGGCGGGAAAGCGTGGGAGAATATCTGTCAGATGCTGACAAAATCCACCTACGCCAACCTGTTTGACCGCCACCCGCCGTTCCAGATCGACGGAAACTTCGGCGTGACTGCGGCCATCGCACAGATGCTGGTGCAGAGCAGAGAACACAAAATCATTCTCCTTCCGGCGCTGCCGAAGGCGTGGGATCACGGTGAAGTGAATGGTCTGCGTCTGGTTGGAAATGCATCGATTGCACTTGCGTGGGAGAATGGAAAACTGACACGGTGTGCGGTTACAGCGGATCAGGCGTATGAAGGGGAAGTTGTGTATGGCGAGATGCGTCAAGCGGTAAAACTGGAAAAAGGTGAGACAGTTATGCTGGATGCGGTATTGCAGCTGCTTGAATCATAAACATGAAGATAGAAAATGCCGGGCAGAGAAAAATCTGTCCGGCGTTTTCAGCATATGTAAAGATTATAAGGCGATGGAGGAAAAAGAGGCTTCTTCTGCCAGCAGCAGGTGATAATAATGCTCGGAATAGCGGCAGAGATAACCAGGCATTCCCCGATAAGAACTGGTTTCTAAAAACGCGGCTGCGACGCAGGTGCGGCATATCGGCTGCAAACGGCATTGACAGCATTGGGAACTTAGGGAAATCTTCTGTGCAGCGGCGGAAACTTTTTCCCAGGCGGAAATAAATCCAAGATCAAAAACAGGTGCGGAGATTTCGGATAACATCACACAGGGGAAAAGAAAGCCCTGCCAGTTGATGAAGAAGGAGCAGTTTCCGGCAAGACAGGAGATATGACCATTGCCCCGTGGAAAAGACGGATTGTTGACGCGGTGGATGGATTCATGAACGTACTGCCGGAAAATATCGCTGGTCAGCTGCAGTTTCAGTGTCTGCAGGGCAAGCGCAGCGGCGTCTTCCGGGTTCAGGCGGACCTGACCATCAAAAGGAAGGGAGCGTTCCCGGACGGCGGGCATCATATAGTGATCGGCATGAACGGGGACTCCAAGCTTTTCTCCGAGAACAAAGATTTTTGGAAAATCATGTGCGTTCTTTTTAGTGACGCTACAGCTGATTTTGACATCAACGTTTCGTTCGCGGAGCAGACGGATGGCGCGGACGGTCTGATCAAAGCCCTGAGGGTAATGGCAGAGACGGTTATAGGAAGCGGCATCGGCACCGTAGAGCGTGATGTTAATGCGGCGCGGCCTGTACTCAGCAAAAAAATCAGCCCAGGATTCGTCCAGCAGGGTTCCATTGGTGTTGATAGTAAGAATCATGCCCATGTTTCGAAGCTCAAGATATAGTGTTTTGAAATCAGGAAAGAGAAGTGGTTCACCGCCGGTCAGAAGAAGAAAAAGTGTACCGGCTTTTTGCATCTGCTGTGCAAGCAGAATCCATTCATCAACTGTGCGGAGTTGTCCCTGACATTCCATTTCTGAACGGGACAGACGGACATAACACATGTCGCAGTTCATATTGCAGAGTGGCAGGAGTTCAAGCGCGCCGGTAATAGGAATGTGCTGCTGGCGCGCTTTCTGGAGAAAAGAACGCTCGAAGGTGGAAGCGTCGTCCATGTAGTTCATAAAGATTCCTCCGAAAAAAGTGGTTTGATGAACCAATTATTAATAGGTATAGTAAAGGATCGAAACGAGTGGGTTCGATCCTTTTGCTGTGGTTTGAAAAGTTATTATTTAGTGGAAAAATCAGGATTTGGCGGTTTCCCAAGTATTGATGTCTAATCTGGTAGTACAATGAACGTTTGTACCATTTTCGGTCCAGATGACAACGGGGGTTGCTTCCTCCTCGCGGGTAGACTGGTCATCTATAAAACCACTGATAAATCCACTGTCAGATTCCGCTTCATGAGTCTTGTTACAAGGATGATATCCAGAAAATTGAGCTTGAGAGCCCCAGTCTCCCCATGAGCCTTCTTTTGCGATATATTTTTTTTGCCCAGATCCATCATAATAATAAACATTATAATTATGACCGTATTGTCCGGCATCGCAGACAAATTTATAAACTTTCCCGCTATCCCCGCAGGCCGCCACATATTCATTTGCAGCAAATTCCTGAACCTCAACAACAGGTTCCATCCACTCTTTCTTCATAACGATATAACCTCCTCTAATAATGCATACCTTAAAGTATCATGCACAAAATTTAAAGCAGAATTTTGAATCGTATCTTCCGCAGCCTCATATTCCTCTAACGCCTGTGCAACGACTTCCGAAATGGTACGTGGCTGCTGAAAAGCATTCCAGAGAAATGCGGCGGTATCGTTTGGAACCATCACTGCATTCGAAATCTGACAGGCAGTCCCAACGGGAATAATCGCATATTCCCCTGCAATTTCACGCAGCAGATAATCGGAATTGACATGATATTTTTTTTCATTTATCTTTTGTAACAAATCCGACCGGGTCGGAGAAGCAATCGGTTCCATCACAAATTCCCCTCTTGCAAAATGCTGTGCCTTTTCAGGCAGAAAGTATTTCTGCAGTAAGAAAGAAAAATAGGTAGAATGTTCGCAGAAATAAATTACATTTATCATTACAAAATGATTATAAAAGAAGAACCAGGAAAAGTCAAGTAAAAACTGGAAAAAGATGGGAATGCTATAGTATAGATACCATTACGTCACTGTACCTGCTGTATATCTTTTCGTGGACGATTACCGGTGCGGCGGAGATTCTGTATTTCCGGCATGGCTATAAAACGCTGCAGATCAGTCAAAATAAAATTACGTATTTAATTACAAAAGAGACTCTGAAGATTGACGGAGTCTCTTTTTTTTGTTATCATAAATGCGGAAAAAGGAATCGTGATACGCTGCGGAGAGACGGGAAGATCATGGGGAGAAAGAGGAGTTTTTGATGGAAAAAACATTTCAGACAGGGAGTTTTTCCTTCCGGCTGAAGTTTCCGGAAGAGCTGATACTTCCGGCAGATATGGAAAAATTTTCGGTGGAAACGGATTCTGCGGATTATACATATATCATTACGGCTGTCGATATATTGCCGGAAGCGGAGGGAGAGCTGATTGTGGATCGGGTCGATCTGCAGGTGTTTCATACAAAAGAAGGATTGGAGAGCCGCCGGATCGGTGTGAAAGGAGAAGAGCGTCCTTATGCGCTCTACCGTGAGACTGCGCGAAATCGTGCGGAGATTTTCGTCGGCAGATGGTATCTGGATGGAGTTGCAAAATATGAGGTTGTATTTCTGTCTCTTCTTGCACTGGAACGCCGCCTGTCGGAGCGTCCATGCCTGATTCTGCACTGTGCATACCTGGAGTACCAGGGGAAGGCCATGCTCTTTTCTGCACCATCGGGAACGGGCAAAACCACGCAGGCGGGCCTCTGGGAGCAGTACCGGGGAAGCCGCACCGTAAACGGTGATAAGGCACTGCTCGAATATGACGGAAAAGCGTGGACAGCAAACGGCTGGCCGGTCTGCGGAACGTCGGAGGTCTGCGAGAACAAAAAACTGCCAGTCGGATGCATTGTGATGCTGAGCCAGGCGAAGCTGAACCAGGCATGGCGGCTTCGCCCGGCAGAGGCATTTACAAGCCTGTACGGACAGATTACCATGAACCGCTGGGATCGGGAGGGGCTGGTGAAAAACCTGGATCTTCTCGAGCGTCTGGTGGGAAAGGTGCCAATCTATCATCTGGCATGTGACATTTCGGAGGATGCGGTGAAAACGCTGGAGCAGGAGCTTATGAGGGATTCGTCCGAGGAAGCAGCAGCTGCGGCTTTCCTGCAAAAAAATGCGATGCGGAAAATGGAGAAAAAAGCATGAGGCTGGTAGACACCCGCGCCTATGTCGGAATGCTAAAAGAGCTGGTAGAGCAGGGAAAAGAAGTGCGGATGGTGATTTCCGGGAGCAGCATGGCACCGTTTCTGATCCACGGACGGGACAGCATTTTTTTTTGTGCCCCGGAGCGGGAGCTGCGAAAGGGAGATATCGTATTTTATGAGCGGCCGGGCGGACAGTTTGTGGTGCATCGGATCTGTGGTGTTCATGGAGAAAGCTACGACCTGATCGGGGATGGACAGACAGAAATAGAACATAACGTGCGGCGGGAGCAGATTTTTGCACGGGTGACACAGGTGGAACGAAAAGGAAAAAGGCTTGCGCCGGGAAGCTTCTGGTGGGGCTTTTTTGAGAAGGTCTGGATTCGCATGATTCCGCTTCGACCGATGGGAAACCGGATCTATCGCCTTTTACAGGGGAAAAGACCCGCACACAGGGAAAACGAAAGGGAAAAAACATGATTACAGAAACAGAAACCGCATTCCTTGCGGTGGTTCGTGCGTTTTTGACGGAAGAAAAAGCAGCATTGGAAGAACTTACAGCACTGACAGAGAAACAATGGAATCATCTGTTTGTCCTCGCGGCACAGCATTCGCTGCTGCCGGCGGTCTACGATGTTGTGGGCAAAACACCGGAATTTGCAGAGCTTCCGGATGAGCTTCGCAGACAGGTAAAAACGCAGGCGATGCAGAGCATTTTGCAGCAGGTTTCGCGTACCGCGCTGTTTCTTACGGATGAAAAGGAGCTGGAGCAGCTGGGCGTGCAGCCGCTGGTGATGAAAGGGATTGTGTGCAGAAGTCTCTATCCGAAACCGGATCTGCGCCCGTCCGGGGATGAGGATCTGCTGATTCAGGCAAAGGATTTTGCGGCAGTGGATACCTGTTTTATGCGGAAGGGCTTTGTGCGGGACAAAGAAGCCGCAATGCCAGATGGTGCCAATGGCGGTACTGTTCCGGAAGAGATGGGCTACATTCATCCGAAAACAGGAGCCTTCTATGAAATACATACCAGACTGTTCAGCACGGAATCGTCTGCCTATGGTTATCTGAATCGTGCATTTTCCGATGTTTTTGCGCATCCATCCCGGGTGGAAGTGCAGGGTCAGAGCATCTTTACCTTAGAAGAAACGCATCATCTTTTCTATCTTCTCTGTCACAGCTTCAAGCACTTTCTTCACGGCGGCGTCGGGATCCGTCAGATCTGTGATATGGTACAGATGATTCGTGTATATGGAAGAAAAATAGACTGGGAAATGTTCTGGCAGCTGTGCGAAGAGTATCACATGACGTGCTTCTGCATCAATCTGCTGGATATCGGCGAACGGTATCTGGGCTTTTCTTATGAAGCAAGTGGGGCAGTCCGTGCCGCAAAGAAGCTTCGCCCGGATTCCGAAGCGCTTCTGATTGATATTCTCGATGCCGGTTCGTTCGGGAAATCGAGCGCGGGACGGATCCACAGCGCAAACATTACCCTGTATGCGGCAGAGACCGGTGCGGAAAAACACACGGCGGGGGGAATCTGGAAATCGTTGGTTCCGGAAGCTTCCTATATGAAAAACAAGTATCCCTATGCGGCGAGGTATCCGTTTCTGCTTCCGGCTGCATATGTGCAGCGGATCCTGAAATGGCTGGGACAGGGAGGCAAAGAACAGAAATCGAGCATTGAAGTGGGTGAGGGACGTGTCGAGCTGCTGAAAAAATACGATATGATCCGTACCGCAGACGGGAAAAAGAGAGGAGACGCGCATGCAGGAAGAATCCAAAGAGAAAAGTAAAGACGCTTCCTTTGAGTCTCTCCGCATCCTGTCGGAGCGATGGAAAAACGGAACGTTCTCGGAAATTATCGATGACTGGAAATGGATTTTTGGCTACAGCGCGCGCTATAAGGGTGCGATCGTTTTTTACACGATTCTCGGTATCTTAAGCACTTCGCTTGGACTTGTCGGCAGTGTGGCAGGAAAATACCTGATCGATATCATCACCGGCTATCAGATACAGAAGCTCCCGCTGCTGCTTTGCATCATGATCGGAAGCACCGTGTTCAGCCTTGGATTTGAGAGTGTCATCAACCGCATTTCAACGAAGCTTGGTATCGCCATCAATAACGACATCCAGGCGGATATTTTTGATAAAATCGTCGATGCGGACTGGCTGGAAATCAGCAAATACGCAAACGGTGACGTACTCAACCGCTTCAACGGCGACATTGGAACGGTCAGCGGTAACGCAATCAGCTGGCTCCCGACCATTATCATTGCCGTGTATCGGTTTATTGCCACCTTTTTCGTGATCCTGCATTATGACTGGGTCATGGCGCTGATTGCTTTTTTAAGCGCACCGTTCCTGCTTCTGATGTCGCGGTTCATGATCCGCCGTCAGCGGGAATACAGCAAAAAAGTGCGCGAGATGAGCAGTAATCTGATGAGCTTTGAGGTAGAAGCGTTCTACAATTTTGATACGATCAAGTCGTTTGGCATCGCACCGTATTACAGCCAGAAGATGCGCTGGTGGCAGGGACTTTTCAAGGACATCAGTCTGAAATATAATCTGTTTACGATTAAAACCAATATTGTGATGTCCATTCTCGGGAGCGCGGTGGAGTTTACCGCATTCGGATACTGTCTGTTCCGTCTGTGGACGCACGACATTACCTATGGAACTATGACGCTGTTTCTGCAGCAGCGGAGTAACCTTTCCGGCGCGTTTGGAAACGTGATTTCGATTATTCCGTCCTTCCTCAACAGCTCCGTCTCGGCGCACCGGATCCGTGAGCTCGTAGAGCTGCCAAAAGAAGTCCATATCCCGGAGAGTGCAGAGCTTGATCCGCTGGCCAAGGATGGCTTCCGGGTACAGATGCACGGGGTAGAATTTTCTTATATAGAAGGAAACAAAGTAATCACCAGATCGGAGTTTCAGGCCGCTCCAGGAGAGATCGTAGCGCTGGTTGGCCCGTCCGGAGAGGGAAAAACAACGATGATCCGCCTGATTCTCGGCCTCATCCGCCCGCAGGAGGGGGAAACCGTGATCATTGCCTCAAACGGAAAGACGGTTCCCATGAACGCCGAAACGCGTCATCTCTTCGCGTATGTTCCGCAGGGAAATACGATCCTTTCCGGCACAATCGCCGAAAATATGCGCATGGTAAAAGAGGATGCGACCGACGAGGAGATTATCGAAGCACTCAAAATCTCCTGCGCCTGGGATTTCGTCCAGCATCTGCCGGATACCATCAACAGCCGCGTCGGGGAACGTGGCCGCGGTTTCTCCGAAGGCCAGTCCCAGCGGCTTGCCATCGCCCGTGCCGTCCTCCGCGATGCACCGGTGCTGCTTCTCGATGAAGCCACCTCGGCACTGGACGTTACGACGGAACGAAACGTTCTTCGCAACATCATCCGTCAGCGTCCCAACAAAACCTGTATCGTTACGACCCACCGTCCGAGCGTTCTCGGCCTCTGCCAGAGAGTCTACCGTGTCATGAATGGAACCGTGACCGAGCTCGATGAGGCAGAAGGGGCAAAGATGGTGGAAGACTTTTGACAGAATATGGCTTTTCCTTCACAAAACAGGTGGAGGAGGGGCCATTTTTTCGTTGGATGGGAATAGCAGAAAAAAGACACAAAAAGGACACAAAGGTCGGAAGAGTGATACTTCAAAGTCAAATCAGTTATAGAGTTGCAAGTCAAAAGCCTGCTATAATACAACCATCAAAGGTCACACAACACGATACGTGAAAAGGAGAAAAAGTATGAAGAAAAAAGTGTTAGCAGGCATTCTTGCAGCAACTATGGCATTTTCCATGGCAGCATGCGGAAGCACAGGATCCAGTTCTGATTCCGGTTCCTCCGCAGCTTCCGGAAGCACAGCAAAGACAGAGGAAAAAGGCGAGCCGTACACTGTAACTATGGTACTGCAGGGCAGCCAGCAGCAGGATGAAGAGAGAATCGAAGAAAAAATCAACGAGATTCTGGAGCCGGAGCTGAACGCAAAGCTCGATATCGTTGTTCTTCCGTGGGCAAGCGCAACACAGCAGTTACAGCTGATGCTTTCCGGCGATGAGAAAATCGATCTTCTGTATACAAATGCAACAACAGCCATACAGTATATGCACTCCGGACAGATCATGGATATGTCTGAACTGATTGACAAATATGGCACAAACCTGAAAGATATCTATGGCGAGGATATTGCAAAAACAAATCAGATTGATGGGTTTGTCTATGGCGTTCCGAACCAGATTGAACGAGGCAGCATTCCAGCCATCTTCATGAGAAAAGACCTGGTAGAAAAGTATAATATCAATACCGATGAAATCAAAGAGCCGAAGGATATGGAGAAAGTATTTGAGACCGTACAGGCAGGCGAGCCTGACATGACAATGCTGTATTCCATCAACGAAGGTGATACCCCACTGACCCGTCTGTTCCGTGGTGATGCACTTGGCGATGCCAACACGGGCGTTCTGATGGATCAGACCAACAGCACAACCGTAGAGAACTTCTTTGCGACCGACTGGTTCAAAGATACCGCAACGATGCTGTATGACTGGTATCAGAAAGGCTATATCAGCAAGGATGCCGGAACAAACACAGAAAACTGGAGAACCGTATGCAAAGCAGGAAACCTGTTCTCCCTGTTCTTCGCCTATCATCCAGGTACTCCGGTTGAGTTCCAGAGTTCTACCGGATATGATTTTGAAATCGTACCGTTCTATGATGCACCGATAATCAACTCTTCCTCCTACAGCGGAATTATCTTCTCTGTAGCACAGAACTCCGAAAATCCGGAAAAAGCAATGCAGGTTCTGGATTATATCTATGGCAGCCCGGAGGTCATGAACCTTCTGAACTGGGGCGAAGAGGGAACCGACTACGTAGTAGAAGATGAAGAAAACGGAATCATCAACTACCCGGATGGCGTAACAGCAGACAACGTAGGCTACAGCTTTAACTGTGGATGGGAGCTTCCGAACCAGTTTATCGCATACAAATGGAACGGATCTGACCCGCAGCTCTGGGACAAAATGCAGGAGTTTAATGATTCCGGTATCGAGTCGAAAGCACTTGGATTTATCTTTGATAACAGCGAATATACCAATCAGGTATCGGCTCTGTCCAACGTTGTAAAACAGTACAGCGGAGCACTTTACAGCGGTTCTGGTGATCCGGAAGAATTGATTCCGCAGTTCCTGGAGGCACTGGACGATGCGGGAATCAATGATGTTATTGCTGCAAAGCAGGAGCAGCTGGATGCATTTCTTGCAGCGAAATAAGCACCATAATTTGTAAAAAGAACACGACCGGGGCAAAAGAAAATCCGGTGTGATACAGTAACCGAAAGCTCCACTCTTACCCGAAAAGATGTGGAGCTTTCTCTGTGAAAGAACCTGAAAAAACAGCCCTCATAAAAGGAGACACGCTTTATGAAAAAAGCAGAGGTTAAAAAAGGAAAAAAGAAAAACGTGCTGAAGGAATACTGGCCGCTTTATCTGATGATGCTTCCGGCACTTCTGTATCTGCTGATCAACAACTATATCCCGATGGCAGGTATGGTGATTGCGTTTAAAAAACTGAATTTTGCAAAAGGTATCTGGGCAAGCCCGTGGGCAGGACTCGACAATTTTAAGTTCCTGTTTTCCTCGAAGGATGCATGGATCATTACAAGAAACACGCTGCTGTATAACGTTGCATTTATTCTTGTAAACATGGTAGTCGGAATTGCCATTGCGATTCTGATTACGGAGGTAAGAAACACAAAGCTCAAAAAAGTGTACCAGAGTGCAATTCTTCTTCCGTTCCTGATGTCCATGGTTATCTTGAGCTACATCGTATATGCACTGCTGAGTGCGGAAAATGGTCTTGTCAACAACTCGATCCTTCCGTTCTTCCATATTGACCCGATTCAGTGGTACCAGAAACCGAAATACTGGCCGGCGATCCTGATCATCGCGAACTGCTGGAAGGGTGTAGGATACGGATGCCTGATTTATATCGCATCCCTGATCGGTATCGATCCTTCCTTCTATGAGGCCGCCAGACTGGACGGCGCAAGCAAATGGCAGGAGATCACAAAAATCACACTGCCGAGCCTCGTTCCGACCATCATTACCCTGCTGCTTCTCAGCATCGGAAGAATTTTCTATTCCGATTTCGGTCTGTTCTATCAGGTACCAATGAACTCCGGTGTTCTGTTCCCGACCACAAACGTTATCGATACCTATGTATACCGTGCCCTGATTGAGCAGGGAAATATCAGTATGTCATCTGCAGCCGGTGTATACCAGTCTCTGGTAGGCTTCTGTGTCGTAATGTTGAGTAACTGGATTGTCCGCAAAGTAGACAAAGACCAGGCATTATTCTAGGAGGATGGAAGTATGACAAATTCAAAAAAAGCAAAACGTTTCCAGTTCTGGATTAATGTAGTACTCATTCTGATTACGTTATCCATTGTGCTGCCGTTTATACTCGTATTTATTTCCTCGCTGACCGATGAAAATACGCTGATCCGCAACGGATATTCCTTCTTCCCGGAGAAATTCAGCTTCTATGCTTACTCCTATATCATCCGTCAGGGCGAGAAAATCCTGAGAGCATACGGAATTACCATTTTTGTAACGATCGTTGGTACCGCTGCAAATCTTGCGATGTCCTCTCTGTTGGCATATCCGCTTTCGATTAAAAAGCTGCCGTACCGCAGAGCAATTACCTTTTTCGTATTCTTCACGATGCTGTTCAATGGCGGACTGGTGCCGACCTACTTGATGTATGTAAATTATCTTCACATCAAAAACACGATCTGGGCATTGATTGTTCCGGGCTTCCTGTTAAGCGCAAACAACGTGCTGATGATCCGAAGCTACTTTAACACCAGTATCCCGGACGCGTTGTTCGAGGCTGCCAAGATCGATGGCGCCGGACACATGAAAATTTTCACCAGCATCACACTGCCGCTTGGAAAACCGATTCTGGTAACCATGGGACTGTTTTCTGCACTTGGCTATTGGAATGACTGGACAAATGGTTTATACTATTTATCAGGAAATGACGGCCAGAAGCTTTACAGTATCCAGAACCTGCTGAACCAGATGATCACCGATATTCAGTATCTGTCAAGCGGAAAAGTAACCGGAAACATCGGTGCGGAGGTGGCAAAGCTGCCGACAACCTCGATCCGTATGGCAATCGCATTTATCGCCATGCTGCCGCTGTTTATCATCTATCCGTTCCTTCAGAAATACTTCGCAGAAGGTATCACACTTGGCGCGGTAAAGGGATGATTTTCCATGCAGGAATAAAAAAGAGAAACATTTCGGTGTTTCCGACATAAATCAGAAAAACAGTACAGACTCATGGAAACATGAGGTGTACTGTTTTTCTGCTGTATTATATTCAGAAAAAAAGATCAGTTCGTAAAATCAAACACGGAAAAATTTCGAGTGTACCGGAACAGAAAAAGGAGGAAACTTCATGCGTATTTCAAAACAGACGAAAAAAACAACACTGGCGCAGCAGGGGCGTTATCTTTTGATCTGCCTGCTGAGTATGCTGCTGCTTTTTCTGGCTGGGAGCGTGCTTATTCTGAACCGGACGCAGCGGCAGGTATATGAGCAGCTGGAAGAGATTTCAAAGCTGTATACGGATGAGCTGGACAACCGTTTTTTTCGAATCAGCCGAAACCTGTTCTCGACTGTAATGGACAGCTCCAACCCGGATTCTGCTTTCTGGAAATATATGGATCTGATGGAGAAGGATCAGTATGAGGAATATGTCATTACGCAGCTGCGAAGGAACTATGTATCTGCAGCGTGGGATTTTGGAACGGATTACAATGTTTTTCTCTATACGAAGAAGGATGACAGCTTATATCAGCTGAGCATTTCCTCCGACGGGCTTTACGCCGTTGATCCCTATTTGCAGGAAGCGCTGAAGCGCAGGATCAAAAGCCTGTCGCAGCAGACGTATGCAGTTAAGAAAAAATGGACCGTGATGTGCCAGGGAGACGATGTTTATATGCTCAAGGTAGCGCAGAGTCAGGGCGTCGGACTCGGCTGCTACGTCAATCTGAAGACAATTCTGGAACCGTTCTCCGAACTGTCTCTCGGAAAGAGCGGCTATGTCAGTCTCGTTGACCAGAACGGAAAAAGCATCGGAACACTGACGGAAAAAGGAATTGTAACGGACAATTCGAAAATTAATACCGACAATTACACCTTCCGGCAGGAGCTTTCGCAGGCGCCGTTTGAAATCCGGATTAAAATCTCCTGGACGGGAGTCTTAAATCTGATGACGGGAAGTGTGTTTGCCCTTCTTGGCGTTGCTTTTCTGATGGTGCTTGCCGGTTCCGTGCTGTTGTTCCACCTGGAAACAAAAATCCTGAAGCCGGTCGGTATGTTTACGGAAAATCTTCAGAAATATGACAATGGGGACCTCACCTATCAGATGTCGGAAGGAAATCTGGTAGAACTGGAGCAGATTGACGATAAATTCCGAAATATGATCCACCAGATCCGCCGGCTGAAGATCACGCTGTATGAGCAGGAGCTGGAAAAACAGAAAATCGAGATGGACTACCTGAAAATCCAGATCCGTCCGCATTTTTACATGAACTGTCTGAACTTTATCTACAGCATGATCGACTTCGGTCAGTACGACCATGCCAAGTCGATGAGCCGCATTACGTCCGACTATCTTGCGTATATTTTCCGCAATACAAGCGAGATGGTGCCGGTAACGGCGGAGACGAACCACTGTGAAAATTACCTCAAAATTCTGCTGCTGCGCTATCCGGAAAAATTCACCTATTATTTTGAGGTCCATGAAGAGGTGGAAAACGCAGTAATCTTCCCGTTCCTGATTCAGGTGTTTGTAGAGAATGCGGCAAAACATGCCCTGACGCTGGAGACGGTTCCGCTGATTTCCGTGACGGTTTACCCGGAGGATCGCGGAGACGAAAAGTATGTCAACATTTATATTTCGGACACCGGAAACGGCTTTCCGGAGGAGACGCTGCAAAGGCTGAAAGCAGGGGAAGATATTTCCGAGCATGGAAAGCATATCGGGATTGAAAACTGCCTGAAACGATTCCGCTATTATTATGGCGATTCCGGAGAGATTCATTTCGATAACAGTCCGCTCGGCGGAGCGATTGTAGATATCCATATTCCATACAGGACAGGGGGAGAAGAACATGAAACTATTGCTCGTGGATGATGAAGAGTACGTGATTGAAAGTATCAAAAGAAACCTCGATCTTACAGAGACCGGGGTGAACGAGGTGTATACCGCGTTTTCCGTACAGCAGGCGAAGAACATCATGGGAATGGTGGACATTGATATCGTGATCAGCGATATCGTGATGCCGGGCGGAACGGGATTCGACTTTGTGGAGTGGGTCAGAAAAGAGGAGCTGAAGGTCCAGGTCATATTCCTGACAAGCTATGCGGAGTTTGACTATGCCAGAAGAGCGATTCAGCTGAACAGTGTCGATTATCTGCTAAAGCCCATCGATTTTGACAAGCTGAAGGAGGCCGTACAGCGTGCGGCGGAATCCGCTGCGAAAGAAAAGAAAATACAGGATCTCAGGCAGGAAAGCATCAAGTGGAACCAGAACAGGAAGATTCTGCAGCAGGATATCTGGAAAAATGTGCTGAAAGACGGCTTTTCCGAGGAGAAGTTCTGCGAAACGGCAGCACAGCGCCAGCTGCCATACGGACCGGGCCACTATTTCCGGCTGATTTGCCTGATACCAGAAATAAAGAGCAGTAAGCGGGAGATGTGGGATACCGCGACCATGGAATTTGTGATCGAAAATGTGCTGTCGGAACTGTATGAAGAAACGGATATTGCGGTAGATACTGTTTTTTACCAGGAACCGGGCATCTACTGGATTGTTACACAGTCAAAGGAAAAAGCATTCCCGCAGGACGGCGGGCGGGATTGTGAAATTCTGCGGCAGTTTGTTGCGTGGATGAATGAAAAAATTTATCCGGAGCTGTGGTGCGGTGCCGGACAGTGGGAATCTGTACCGGGGCTGCAAAAGCAGAGCCGGAATCTTCAGAAAATGCGGGAGGGAAGTCTTTCCGTGCGGAACGAGGTGCTGTTCCTCTCCAAATTTCAGGCTCCGCGGACCAGCTACGAAAATAAGGAGCTGGATGTGTGGAAAGCTCTGCTTTCGGAGGAAAAACCGGAAGAGCTGCTGGAGCAGCTGCAGAAATACCTTGACCGGACGGAGCGGGAAGGAATGATTACCAGGGAGTTTCTGGTAGCCCTCCGTACCGATCTGACCCAGGTGGTGTATGCATGGCTTTCGGAACGGGAAATCAAGGCGTATGCACTGTTTGCAGATGCGGATATGGAAAATCTGCATCGGAATTCCCTTTATGGCAGAGAAGAGATGATGGAATATGCCGGGGTACTGGTTCAGAAAGCAGTTCAGTACAGACAGTACATCAACAAATCAGATTCTGTTACAAGTCAGGTATGCGCTTATATCGATGCACATTACCGGGAGGAGATTCACAGGGAGGAGCTTGGGGAGCTTGTCTTTTTGAATACGGATTATCTGTCCCGGATTTTTAAAAAAGAAAAGGGTATTTCGATCAGCAATTATATCATCCAAAAGCGGGTGGAGGAGGCAAAAAAGCTTCTGACACAGAGCACGCTGCCGATCAATACGGTGTCGCTGTATGTGGGGTACAGCAATTTCTCGTACTTTACGAAGATGTTCAAGGACAATACGGGGTACGCACCGCTGGAATACAGAAGAAGCTTTAGTGAACAATAGCGGAACAGCAACAAACAGGTCGGAATAGTGAAAGAAAAAGGTCGGATCAGTAGATGTTTTTTCGGATCAGATGTGATAAAATTTCAGTATAAGATTCAGAAAAATAATGGGAAAGTGATATTTTTCTGACATTTTAGGGGTTTCTGAAGGAGAAGATACAGCAAAACAAGGTATGGAGGAGAAAAAATGACCGAGCAGAAATTAAAAGAGCTTCTGGCCGATATGACGCTGGAAGAAAAAGTAAACCAGATGAGCCAGGTAGTGGGCGCATTTTTCAACAAAGATATGGATATCACAGCGATGGGACCGATGGCGGATAAAGGCTTTACGCCGGAAAATGTAGCGCTTTCCGGTTCGATCCTTGGTTCCATGGGTGCAGAGACGTTAAAGAAAATCCAGAAGGATTTCGTGGAGCAGCACCCGCATCACATCCCGATGCTGTTCATGCTGGATGTCATCAACGGTTTCAAGACCATTTTCCCGATTCCGCTGGGACAGGGCGCAACGTTTGAGCCGGAGCTCTCCGAAAAGTGTGCGGCAGTTGCTGCAAAAGAGGCAGCCGTTTCCGGCCTTCACGTAACCTTCGCACCGATGACCGACCTGGTTCGCGATGCAAGATG
>NZ_CDRRUH010000003.1:0-105627 GCF_977045365.1 Fusicatenibacter sp. | reverse complement strand
AGAAACTTGATAAGGCGATTAGGTGGGTAAGATTGCAAAGCAAATCGAAGCCCAAATGGTAAACGTAAACCGAAATTGTAAATCAAGAGGTTGTGGAACGAAAGATTAGTGTCTTACCTCGGGAGACCCTACTCACATATCGAAAGATATGGTCGAAAAAGGTTTGGAGAGGGAGTCAGATGATGTCATAGTAGGCGAGAGCCGAAGGACTGAAACGATTTATAGTACAAATCGTTATGTTTAAAATAATACATGAGCCAGAAATCGAATGGACAGGAAAAGTAGGAACGTAACCAAGGAATACTGTTTATATTCAGAGGGGTGTTATGTATGAATTTTGGGATAAGTCAGAGGAGTAACAACGATGGAATTAATCGAAGTGATTTTATCAAAAGAAAATCTGAACAGAGCCTATAAAAAGGTGGTAGCCAACAAAGGTGCAAGTGGAGTTGACGGAGTTACTGTTAAGGAACTGGGAGATTATATAAGGGAGAATAAGGATGTGATTGTCACATCCATTAGGAATAAAACTTATATGCCGAAGCCAGTACGGAGAGTATACATTCCGAAAGACAATGGAAAACAACGTCCGTTGGGAATCCCCACAGCACTGGATAGAACTATCCAACAGGCAATTGCACAGCCAATATCTGATATTTATGAAGAAATATTTAGTGAATACAGCTATGGATTCAGACCAGGAAGAAGCTGTCATGATGCAATCAGACAGGCACTCTGCTATCTGAACAGTGGCTATGAATGGGTAGTAGATATTGATATTGAACAGTTTTTCGACAGGGTAAATCACGATAAGTTAATTCAGATACTAAGAGAGCAAGTAAACGATAGTACCACATTAAATCTGATTCGGAAATATCTGAAAGCAGGAGTAATGGAAAAAGGACTGGAAAAAGCGACTATCACGGGTGTACCTCAGGGTGGTCCACTTTCGGTTGTATGTTCTAATGTCTATCTTGATAAGTTAGATAAAGAACTGGAGCAAAGAGGACTTCGTTTCACAAGGTATGCTGATGATGTGCTGATATTCACCAAAAGTGAGATGGCAGCCAATCGAGTAATGAAATCCATTTGTAGCTGGTTAGAAAGAAAGCTATTCCTGAAAGTAAATGCTACGAAAACGAAAGTGGTAAGACCGACAAGAAGTAAATATCTTGGATTCACATTTCTAAAGAATGGTTCGGAATGGAAAGTCAGGCCGACCAATGAAAAGAAAAAGAAACTGAAAAAGAAGCTAAGCGAATATCTGAAAAGAGGAAAAGCGGTAGCGAGACCACTTGCAGTTACAATTAAAAGAGTAAACGAGATTGTACGAGGGTGGATAAATTATTTCAGAATTGGAATGATGAAGCTGTTTATGGAAGAACTTGGGGAATGGCTGAGACACAAAATGCGAGTGATTCTAATGAAACAGTGGAAAAGACCAAAAACCATCTATAGAAATTTAAGTTATCTAAACTGGAAAAATAAGACTGGATGTAATCAGGAAGAAATTTTTAAAGTTGCGAACTCAAGACTTGGATGGTACAGAAGATGTGGAATGAACGTAGTAAATTTCATTATCAGTAAAGATTTACTTGAAAATAGGATAAAAGACGGAGTTAATTTGCTCAATCCCTTATCCTATTACTTAGTTAAAGTTGGAATATAAGTTGTAGAGCCGTATACGAGACCCGTACGTGCGGTTCAATGGGAGGGGCGAGGAAAATTTATTCTCCCTCTACCCTATTTTACGGAAGGGCATCCGCCTGGGCTAATTGTCGCCATGTTTTCCGTCTGGCCACTTGCAGATATAGTAGCTGATTACACCTGCTACAACGGAAACGATAAGAGAAATAAGTATAGACATGCGCTCACTCCCTTCCTGTTGCCAGTTTGGGAGGCGACAACAAAATAAGTATAACATGGTATAGGAAGAAACGGTTTGAAAAAATAGAACGTATATTTTGATGAAGTTGCACAAATATGAAAAAAGTTTATTTTGATCTTGACAACCCGCCTCACATATGATATCATACCACCTGTATCACGCCGAAGACAGCAGGTGCCGCAAGGCGTAAGTTTCAAACGCCTGCCGAGGAGAAGTTACACAAGGTTCATGTTATGGAATTTTGAGATCTCTTCGCCAATCTTCGCGAAGAGCTTTTTTTATACTTCCAAAGCGTAGGTACGAAATACTACAAGGAGGTGCAATCATGGCAATCAATGCAAAAATCGATCTGAAGAAGCCGGTCCTGGAAGAGATCAGCGCACAGGTAGAAGGCGCACAGTGCGTGCTGCTGGTAAACTACAGCGGATTAACCGTTGCTCAGGATACTCAGCTGCGTAAAGAGTTAAGAGAAGCAGGCGTTCATTACAAAGTATACAAAAATACAATGATGAAACGTGCATTCGCTGGTACTGCTCTTGAGTCTCTTACCAAAGACCTGGATGGCACAAACGCTATCGCAATCAGCAAAGACGATGCAACAGCTCCGGCAAGAATCATCGCTAAATTTGCAAAAACCGCTCCGAAGCTGGAGATGGTTTCTGGTGTTGTAGAAGGAAACTACTACGACAAAGCTGGAATGGAAGCACTGGCAAACGTTCCGTCAAGAGAAGAACTTCTTGGCAAACTGCTTGGAAGCATCCAGTCCCCGATCGCAAACCTGGCTCGCGTCCTCAACCAGATCGCAGAGTCCAAAGGCGGCGCAGCAGAGGCCTAAGCCTCAAGCGGGCAGCGTAAAATACGCAGCCTGAGAACATTATTCAGAAAATATCCAAGGAGGAAAATAAAATGGCAAAGTTAACAACCGCAGAGTTTATTGACGCTATCAAAGAGTTATCTGTATTAGAGTTAAACGATCTTGTAAAAGCATGTGAGGAAGAGTTCGGCGTATCCGCAGCAGCAGGCGTTGTAGTTGCAGCAGCAGCAGGCGATGCAGCAGCAGCTGAGGAGAAAGACGAGTTCGACGTAGAGCTGACAGAGGTTGGCCCGAACAAAGTTAAAGTTATCAAAGTTGTACGTGAAGCTACAGGACTTGGCCTGAAAGAAGCTAAAGAAGTAGTTGACGGTGCTCCGAAAGTCCTCAAAGAGGCTGCTTCCAAAGCAGAAGCTGAAGAGCTCAAAACTAAACTTGAGGCTGAAGGCGCTAAAGTTACTCTTAAATAATTTAAGCGTAAATCAGAACTTACTGACGCACGGCGGGGTTTCCTGCCGTGCGTTTTCTTTTGCGTAAATGATGAAAATGGGAGAGATGAAAAATGCAGGTACATTCCGTTCTGGAATCCTTACAGCAGGGCATCCTGATCTGCGACCAGCATAGCCGGATTGTGTTTTTCAATCAGGTCTACGGCGATTTCATCGGTGTTCCGCTCGAAACCGCGAAAGGTCATAAAATTACGGAGTACCGCAAATCTGCCATCGCTCCGGAGGTCATTGAGAGCGGCATTCCGGTCGAGGGAATGGTGCGGAGAGAAGGGGCGCAGGAATATTTTGCAAGTGTTTATCCAATCTGGGAGGAGAACCATATCCGCGGGAGCATCTCGATCGTGACGAGTCTCGTGCAGTTTGAGCAGCGCGAGACGAAAGCCCACATGACGTTGGAAGAGCGGGTGCGGCGGTTCGAACGGCAGGAGATCCAAAATACGCTGTTGCTGTATGGACAGGATATGGAGGGTAAGCGAAAAGCAGCAAAGGAACTCGGAATTTCGCTGGCAACGTTATACAATAAAATGAAAGAATAAAAAAATAGCGGAAAGCCGGAATTTTTATTGCGTTGGATGTTTCTATAGCAATCCCCGAAAATAATGCAAAAAATTCAGCACCGCAGAGCGTGAATTACTGCGTCACAGATTTTCGTCGTACCCCGGTACGCCTTCAAATCTGTTCCTTGCAATTCGCGCTCTGCAGCACTGCCTTTTTTGCATTATTTTCGGGTCTTGCTATAGAATATTTTCCGACCCGGCTGAAAAGCGGTTGATATAAAAAGGGAACCAAATTTCTAAAATTTTAGAAATTCGGTTCCCTTTTGTGGTACCTGCCATGGCTCTGCGTTACAATGACCTCAGATCAAAGAAAGAGAGGCCATTGGATATGAAAAAAATCAGAATCGGAAGCGGCGCGGGCTACGCGGGAGACCGCATTGAGCCGGCAGTGGAGCTGATGGAAAAAGGAGACCTGGACTACATTATTTTCGAATGTCTGGCGGAACGCACCGTTGCGATTGGACAGCAGGACAAGGAAAAAGATCCGTCGAAGGGTTACAACCAGTTACTCGACTACCGAATGGAAAAAATTCTTCCGTTGATGGCGAAAAACAAAGTAAAAGTCATTACCAATATGGGAGCTGCAAACCCGGTATCTGCTGCAGAACGGACGTGTGAAATTGCCAGAAAACTGGGTGTCGGTGGATTGAAAATTGCCTGTGTGACCGGCGATGATATTACAGACGAACTGGATAAGTATGAAAATGAAACAGTGCTGGAGGACGGCACGCTGTTAAAAGAGAAAAAAGATGTTCTGATTTCCGCGAATGTCTACATGGGTGCGGAGGGCATCACGAAAGCGCTGGAGGAAGGCGCTGATCTTGTCATCACCGGCCGTGTTTCCGACCCGGCGCTGACGATCGGACCGCTGGTGCATGAGTTCGGATGGAACATTACCGACAACCCGGATCAGATGGGACAGGCGGTTCTGGCAGGCCATCTGCTGGAGTGCGCGGGACAGGTGACGGGTGGATATTTCGCTGACCCCGGTTACAAGGATGTGCCGGAGCTGTGGAAACTCGGATTCCCGCTCATTGAGATCGACGAGACAGGCGCATTTACCGTGACGAAGGTTGAGGGCAGCGGCGGACTCGTGAGTGTCGATACGTGCAAGGAGCAGATGATCTACGAAATCCATAACCCGAAAGCCTATCTGACCCCGGATGCGACGGCAGATTTTTCACAGGTTACATTCCGTCAGATCGGGGAAAATCAGGTGCGCGCTGAACATGCCACGACGCATGGAAGACCGGAAACGCTGAAAGTGAGCGTCGGCTACAAGGACTGCTTCATCGGCGAGGGCGAGATTTCCTACGGCGGAAGCAACTGTATGGCACGCGCCGAGCTGGCGGCGGAGATTCTGGAAAAACGGATTGCGCTGACCGGCATCGAGCTGGAAGAGTACCGCATTGACTTCATCGGCTGCAATTCCCTGTACCGCGACGCGATTTCCAAAGAGATCAGCAGCGGAACTCCGTGTGAAGTGCGTCTCCGCGCCGCAGGCAGAACGAAAGACCGGAAAAATGCTGTTCTGCTGGCAAATGAGGTGGAGGCTCTCTACACCAACGGCCCCGCAGGAGGCGGCGGAGCGGTGAAACGGGTGTCCGAGGTTGTCTCGGTCTGCTCGATTTTTGTACCGCGTGATGACGTAACACAGAAGATTCGGTATTTTGAAGTTTGATCGATGCCTCTGATATTACGGTCAGCAGCAGAAGAGCTGGGATTGTTATAAAATGAAGAGATTGCCGGAACGTGTCTGGAAAACCATTTTCCGCAATTAGCAGAGAGTAACGAAGAGCAGGAAAGGAAACGGTATGAAATTAAAAGAGATTGCACATGCAAGAACAGGTGACAAAGGAGAGATCTCCAATATTTCGGTGATCCCATACGACGAAAATGATTATGAAATGCTGAAAGAAAAAGTAACAGAAGCGCGCGTGGCAGAATATTTTCATGAAATCTGTCACGGTAAGGTAACCCGATACGAACTGGACGGCATCCATGCGCTGAATTTTGTGCTTGACAAAACGTTAGGTGGCGGTGTCACAAGATCGCTGGCACTGGACAAACATGGAAAGACACTCGGCATGGCGCTGCTGGAAATGGAGGTGTAGGCAATGGCAGAAGATTTTTTGAAGGCTGCGGTAAAACGCGTGGAAGAACAGTTTGCGAAAAGCGGCGTTTCCGAAAGCTGTGCAGCCTTCGAAAGAAAAGAAAACCAGATCGAGATGCGTGACGGCGTGAAGCTTCACACGATCTATTATTTTCCAAAAGAAGACACGGCAGAAGAAAAAACATATCCTGTCATTCTGACCCGTACCTGCTATCCGGGCAATGACCGCATTCACCGTGCCTACGGAGAAGGACTGGCACGCAGAGGCTACGTATATGTGTACCAGTACTGCCGCGGCCGGGAGAATTCAGAAGGAAAATGGGAACCGAACATCAATGAGCGGAAGGATGGCATTGACACCATGAACTACCTTGTGGAACAGCCATGGTGCGAGATTTTGGGCTACTGGGGTCATTCCTACACAAGTATGACCGGCTGGGGTTTTGCCGATGCCGCGGAAGGAAAGGTTGCCGCAATGTTTCTGGAGGACTATGGAACGGATCGTTTTACATCAGCCTACGAGAAGGGCTGCTTCCGCCACGATATCTTAACCGCCTGGTCGATGGAAAATGCGGAAAAACCAGTGTCTGCCGATTACCGCGAAAGCTGCCGTTACCTGCCGCAGATTGAAGTGGACGAGGCGCTGTGGGGACAAAAGGTTCCGTCCTACCGCGAATACATCACAAGCCCGAACCCGGATGCGGCACTCTGGCAGACGGGCTGGTGGAAACAGTTGCGGGAAATTCCATCAAAAACGAAGGTTCCGATTTATCTTTTAAGCGGCTGGTACGACCATCACCACGGCAGCAGTATGAAAACGTGGGAGCGGCTGAACGAGGAGACGAAACAGCACAGCTGGCTCGAAATCGGTGCGTGGAATCATTTCTTCCAGATCTGCCTCGAAGATAAAGAGGTGCAGCATCCACAGAATGAAGAAATTCCGAAGATGCTGGAATGGTTTGAGCTGACGCTGAAACAAAAAGAAATCCCGACGCAGCGGATCCGTGCCTATGAGATCGGCGCAGACCGGTGGATTGATACCGTGTCCGACGGACTGGGAGAAAAAGGAACTGCGGGAAGCATGACACTGTATCTGGATGAGAAAACACTGCGGACAGACACGCCGGAACAGGAAAAAACGAGAAACTATACGTTTGACCCCGCCGATCCGGTCGAGAGCATCGGAGGAGAAGCCCTTCTGCATACGATGCCGCAGATCGGCAGCCATCTCCAGCCGGAACCGGACTATCGCGAGGATGTCCTGAGTTTTGTATCAGAACCGCTGGAAGAAACTTTCACGCTGAACGGAAAAGCCTCCGTCCGCCTGTTCGTGGAAAGTGACTGCGAGGATACTGCATTCACAGCGAAAATCATGGAAGTAACGCCGGAGGGAAAAGCTTACAACATTCGTTCCTCGATTGCAACGCTGGAGCAGGGAAAAACAGAGGCCGGGGCCTATGAACCGGGCAGCGTGGCAGAGGTACAGATTACTATGTGGAATATTGTATACACGATTTCAAAGGGTTCCCGCATTCGTGTAGATGTTTCTTCTTCCGACTTCCCGCAGTATCATGTTCACAGCAATCAGAAAGGGCTGTGGTCGGAAAAAACAGAGAATAAAATTGCACATCAGACGATCCACACGGGCGGAGTGCACGCATCCTGTGTGATTCTGCCGCTGATGAAAAAACAGTGAACTGTAACGGTAAGACGGACATAGGGGAAAATCAAAAAGAAAAAAGTAGCACAATCCATTCTTTTGTGGTATAGTGAAAATACTATAGGTTTCGCGGTAAACCTAACCAGCGGACTGCGTCATGAAATCAAAAGAACAGGAGAAAAGCTATGGAGAAAAAGTGGTGGCATAAAACAGTCGGATATCAGATTTATCCGAAGAGTTTTCAGGATACCAACGGAGATGGAATCGGAGATCTGAAAGGTGTGATCCGTCATCTTGACAAAATAGAAAAACTGGGAGCCAATGTCATCTGGCTCTGCCCGGTGTTTGCATCCCCGATGGTGGACAACGGATACGACATTTCCGATTACATGGACATTGACCCGTCGTTTGGAACGATGGAGGACATGAAGGAGCTGATTGCGGAGGCAAAAAAACACGGCATCCGCATCCTGATGGATCTTGTCGTGAATCATTCCTCGGATCAGCACGCATGGTTCCAGGCGGCACTCAAAGATCCGTTTGGAAAGTACGGAAAGTATTATGTGTTCCGGGAAGGAAAAGACGGCAAAGAGCCGAACAACTGGCGGTCGATTTTCGGTGGCAGCGCATGGGAGAAAGTACCGGGATATGATAACCTGTATTATCTCCACATCTTCACGAAAGAGCAGCCGGATCTCAATTGGGAAAACCAGGAGCTGCGGGAAGAAATTTATGAGATGATTTTAAAATGGATGGATCTGGGACTTGGCGGATTCCGTCTTGATGCGATCAGCCATCTGAAAAAGAATTATCAGTACACCAACCTTCCGCCGGATGGACCGGACGAGTACAATATGGCGTTCGAGTATTTCAACAATGTAGACGGTCTTGCCGACATTTTGCGTGAAATGAAGGAGCGCACCTTTGCGCCGACCGATGCGCTGACGATCGGAGAGTACGATCACATGGCACCGGAGGATGTGGAGGATGTGATTGGGGAAAATGGCAGTTTTTCGTCTGTTTTCGATTTCTGCCACACCTTCGACAATGTGCGTAACCCGAAATGGGGCAATACCGTGGCGTTGTTTGATGATTATCGTGATCAGCTTTTTGCGGCGCAGAAAATCGTGGATGGCCGCGGCATGCTCTGCAACTTCCTTGAAAATCATGACAAACCGCGCAGTATCGACCGGTTCCTGATGCCGGAGGACCAGAACCGCTACAGCGAAAAGATGCTTCCAGTCACCAATTTCTTCCTGCCGGGTATTGTATTTCTGTATCAGGGACAGGAGCTCGGCATGCGCGACAACCCGAAACAGTCGATTCAGGGATTCGTCGACAAACCGACCTTTGCTATTTACGACCGTCTGATTGCCGAAGGAAAAACAGATGCGGAAGCGCTCGGGCAGATCAACCGTGAGAGCCGCGAGCACAGCAGAACCCCAATGCAGTGGGATGCATCTGCTGAGGCGGGATTCACAACAGGTACGCCGTGGTTCCCGGTGAATCAAAACTATACGGAACTGAACTATGAGGCCGAGGAAAAAGATCCTGATTCCCTGCTGTGGTTCTACCGCAAAATGGTGGCGGTAAGACGACGTGAAGATCTGGAAGAAACCTTCCTCTACGGAACGCTGATTCCGGAATACGAGACGGTGAGCGGCGTTCTGGCATACCGTCGAAAGGATGAAAAGAACGATATTCTGATTCTCACCACTTCTCTCGCAGACGGCATTACACTGCCGTTTGCAGATACCATCGAAGAGGTACTTCTGAATAACTATGACACCTGCGAGGCGGGCGAGGGAACGATCCGTCTGCAGCCGTATCAGTGTCTGGTGCTGAAAGTAAATAAATAGACAAAAAACTAAAACAAAAACTGCGGTTCTGCGGATGCATATGCTTTGCGGAACCGCAGTTTTTTCGCAGATAGAGAAGTCAAGCGGATATTCGCAATCCGCTTCGCTACTTGCTCATAACCGAATAGCTGCTTCGCAGCTTATCAGGAGTGGCTTGTACCACTCCTGATACAAGCAAGTCCCAACCCACTGCTTATTGCTTTTCGCAATGGAAGCAGGGGACTTACTTGATTCGGTTAAAAAAAACTGCCCGGATTTTCTGACCTGTCTTTCTTGTGGAATGCTGGGAGAACATGGGATAAAAGAGCTGCTTTTGAAAATGGAGGAGGCGGGCTGTTTTCCGGAGATTTACGGAGTACGCAGCTTTGGCACAGTTATGCCATGGGAAGAGCAGGAAGACCTGAACCTGATTGTCAATAGTGAAAGCTTTGACTTTGCAGTCAGCCGGGATATGGATTATTTGCAAAACTATCTTCGGAAAATCAGAAAGAGACTGCAGAAAATGGGATTTCAGGGAACGCCGGTAATTGTGGACGAGATCTTTCCGGTGCGCGATTCTTTTCATGGAGGATTCGGAATGTTTACAGATGACGGGATACCAAAAGCGGTTTATGGTGCGGCAAAACTTCTCGGAAAAATGGGGACGCGTCTTGTTGCATCGGGGAAGGGGTATTTTATCAGTAACGAAGAAAGAGAAGAGAGAATACAGATTTATCTCTACAATTATGTACATTACGACATGCTGTACCGCCATCGCCATACTGTCAACATTTCACGGACAAATCGCTATCGTGTTTTTCAGGCGAGGGAAAATCTGACATTTTCTGTGCAGCTCCGGAAAGTACCAAGGGGAGAATACCGTATCCAGTGCTACAAGATTACGCGGGAACAGGGCAGTCCATATGACTGCTGGGCGGCAATGGGCGCACCGGAGGCAATGACATCGGAAGAAAAGGAAATGGTATGCCACAGTGCGGATCCGGAGTACCGTGTCTGGCGGGAAATAGTGGGAGAGGAACAGATTCTTTCTGTTCAGGAACATTTGAAGGTACATGAGGTTGCATGTATAGAGATAATTTGCCTGAATCATCATCGATAATTGCACTAAAAAATATGAAAACATAATAATAAAACAGAAAAAGACAAGAAAATGAGAAACAGCGTGTGGAAAGTGAGTAGAAAATTGCCTCAAAAATCCCTATACTGAGAAACAGAACAAAGGTCGTAGGCGCATGGTACGGCCACAAAGAGGGCGGAAGAGAGAAGGAGATTCATCCGCAGCCTCAAAAATGTATGGGAGGATAGAACAATGGCAGCAAAAGAACAAGTTTCGGCAAAGCAGAGCTTTACCGAAAAAATCAGCACGAAAGAAAAGATCAGCTACGGATGCGGAGATCTGGCCAGTAACCTGATTCTCGTGCTGACATCCACATTTGTAGCGTATTTCTACACCGACGCACTGGGATTAAACGCAGCAATCATCGGAAGCATCATGATGTTTTCCCGTTTTGCAGACGGTGTCACCGACATGCTCATGGGATATGTCATGGACCGCGTCAAAACGAAATACGGAAAGGCAAGACCATGGCTGTTATGGCTGGCAATACCGATTGCCGTAGCATGTGTGCTTGTATTCCTCGTTCCAAACACTGGAACCGTCGGAAAGTATATTTACGTAACGATTACATATAACCTCGTTACCACTTTCCTTTACACGATGATCAACATTCCTTACGGCGCACTGACATCCTTGATGAGCCGTGATCAGGGACAGAGAACGGTCATCAACGTTTTCCGTATGTTCATGGCACAGTTTGGTTCCCTTATCATCAATGCTTCTACCCTTCCACTGGTCAACAAAATGGGCGGAAGCAGCCACCAGAAGAGCTGGATCATCGTATCTGCTATTTACGCAGTCGTTGCAGCAATTCTGTTCCTGGTCTGCTTCAAAAACACCAAAGAGCGTGTTACCGTATCTTCCGAACAGAAAGAAGAAGTCAACTTTGTGCAGTCTCTGAAACTGATCTTCAAAAACAGCCAATGGCTGCTGCTCTGCGGCATCTGGATTACTATGTGCCTTGGCATGGGCGCCAGCGGTGCGGTTGGAACTTACTATGCAAAATATATCCTGATGAATGAGAACATGGCAGGATTTATCTCATCTGTTTCCATTATTCCGGTGCTGATTCTGATGCCGTTCTGTGTACCGCTCAGTCTGAAATACGGAAAACGAAACGTAGCCCTTGTCGGAACTTTCTTCAGCCTTGCCAGCCAGCTCCTGATGGTCATCAATCCGACCAATGCTACCTGGCTTCTGGTATGCTCGCTGATCAAAGGTGTCGGCTCTGCAACCCTGACCGGAACCATCTTCGCAATGGTAGCCGATACGATTGAGTACGGCGAGTGGAAAAATGGAACACGTGTCGAAGGTATGCTGTATTCCACCACAACCTTCGGTGCAAAAGTAGGAAGTGGCTTCGCAAGTGCCGTTGCTTTGTGGGTCATCTCCGCAGCAGGTTATGACGGACTTGCCGCAACCCAGACCGCAAGTGCACTTTCTGCAATCAAAGCCCTGTATCTGTGGGTTCCGATTCCGTTTTATGCAATTATGATTCTCTTCTATGTATTTTACAAACTTGACAAGATTTATCCGCAGGTAATGGAAGACCTGAAGGCAAGAGAGGCAGCAAAAGGAAAATACTAAAACAAAAACCGAAAAATTGGTCCCACAAAAGGAGAAGATCTTTTTGCGGGACCTTTTTTGTGGTACAATACAACAGAAAAAAAATCTATCATGAGGTGTGGAATGGAAAGAGACAACAGAGACGAAGACATGATGCTGAAAGGAACAAAACAGGAAATGCCGGGATTCTATTTTCGGCTACTCCGGTCGGAGGAGAAACGGGAACTGTGGAATCCGGATTTTGAACTCTTATTTCTGCTTCGTGGGACGGGAAGAGTCAGCTACGAGGACGGAGAAGTTCACAGTCTCCCGGTGGGATCTGTCTTTGCGATCAACCGGTTTCAGATCTGTGATCTGGATCTGGACGAAGACGGACTGGCCCTGTCGCTCTGCATTTCAGCGGAGACAATTGCTGCATTTCACATTAAGCTGTTGAAATGTGAGGTCAAATGTCAGTCGTTTTTTTATATGGAAAATCAGCAGGAAAAATTTGACCTGATCCGGCGTGATATGGCACGGATCTTTCTTGAGATGTACAAAAATAATGAGGAACAACCGGTCTATATGAAAAGCCGTGTGACGGCGCTTCTGGAGGATCTGCTTTCTTACTTTACATCCGAGAAAAAGGTGGAACAGGGCCGGAGCGGACGGGAACGCCTTCAGCGGGCATCGGACTATATTCTGCAGCATTACCGGGAAGAGATTACGCTGGAGGATCTGGCGGATCATCTTTATCTGAGCCGTGCCTATATTTCGCGGAGCTTTCCGCGGTATTTCGGTGTATCATTCCTGGAGTACGTGACTCAGGTGCGCCTGGCGCATGCCGTACAGGAAATGCACAGCGGCGCAACGCTGACGGAGATTTCCTATCGCAATGGATTTGTCAACGAGACGGCGATGATCCGCGCATTCCGCAAATACCGCGGTATGACACCGAGCGAATACCGGAAGCAGATGAAACATACGGCAGAGCAGAGTGAAAAGAAAGGAAAAGAGCGGGAAGAAACGGCGGAAGACCATGATATTTTCCAGAATCTCCTGCAGTATGCAGCGGTCACGGAGCAGGAAATTGAGACGACAAATGAGAGTGCCGTTTCCGTGACAGCAGCAGTAAACGGACGGAAACCAAGAGTGGCAGGCCACTGGAAGCGCGTGATCAATGCCGGCTATGCGGCAAGTGTGTTGAACCGCGAGGTGCAGGATGAGCTGGAACAGCTGGTGCAGGAGCTTGGCTATGAGATGATTCGTGTAAAAGGAATTCTCGATGATGATATGTGCGTACTTCGACGGAATATGTGGGGTGAGATTCAGTCCTGCTGGAACTATATTGATGAGGTGATCGATTTCATCCTTTCCACGGGAGCGAAGCCGCTGCTGGAATTCGGTCATATGCCGTTGCTGCTGGCAAAAACAGACCCGGGAACAACGTTGCGTCCGGCACCAAGCAGCCTTCCGCGGGATCTGGCTGAGTGGCGCATGCTGATTAAAAACCTGATGGAACATCTAAAGGAGCGGTATGGAATCAACCAGATGCGGCGCTGGATTTTCAACCCGTGGATCAGCGGAGACGCGATCATGAGTGATGAAGGAGATGCGTTCTTTGAAACGTGGAAAGCATCGTATGATGAGATGAAACGTGTGAGCCCGGATCTTGTAACATGTCTTTCTTTTGGCCTTGGACCGGAGGAACATCTCAAAGCCTTTATCGAAACTATGAAGGAAAAGGAATGCGTGCCGGAAATTTTTGCATTCCGCTCGTTTGGCACGGTGCTCTATGGAGAGGAAGAGGAGAAAATGAATCTGATCCAGAACAACGAGAGTGCCAATATGATTGTGAGCCGCGACCCGGATTTTCTGCGGAACCGCAGGGAGAAGGTAAAAGGTCTGCTGCAGAAGGCCGGGCTTGGTGCACTGCCGGTTCTGGTGGATGAGTGCAGCAGCAACATCTGGCAGAGGGATCTGTGCAACGATACCTGTTATAAAGCGGCATGGCTGTTTAAAAATTTTCTGGAAAATGAAGAAACGCTGCAGGGAATTGCGTATTTCTCGGTCAATGACCGTCTGGATGAAATATTTCCGGCGCGGGAAACGTATCATGGAGGTTTTGGGCTGTTCACAATGAACGGCATACCAAAGGCGGTCTGCACTGCGCTGCGGCTGCTCGGCAGAATGGGATCACGTCTTGTGAAGCGAGGGGACGGCTATTTTATCAGCACGGAGCCGGAGAAAAACCGCAGCCAGATTTACCTGTATAACTATGTTCACTACGATATGCTGTACCGCTACCGCCACGCCGTGAATATTTCCCGCACGGACCGTTACCGCGTATTCAATATGGGGGAAATCCGGACCTTTTCAGTGAAGCTGACCGGACTGGAACCGGGAAAATATTGCCTGCGGCTGTATAAAGTGACGAAAGAGCACGGCAGCAGCTACGATGCGTGGGTGCGGATGGGAGCTCCGGAGCGGATGAACCGGATGGAGCGCGCGATGCTGTGCCACAGTGCGGACCCGGAATACCGTGTCTGGGAGCAGGAAACCGACCCGGAAGGCAGCCTCACGGTGCAGGAACGCCTGGAGCCGCACGAGACGGCGCTGATTGAGGTGGAGCAGATTCTGTAAAATCTTCAAAAAATTGCACTCGCGGTGGGAGAATACAGAGAAAGAGTGGAAAAAAAGCAACAATATAAGAAGATCTTGCGGCAATTCGAGTAGAAAAGGACGAAAATATTGTTTATACTGAAAACAACATAAATGCTAAATTCTACAGAAAAGAGGTATTTCAAAATGGGGAAAATATTTGATTACGATGGCGTGCCGGTGCTGCATACCACATCCGGCGATTTAAAAGGTTATTTTTATGACGGTGTTTACATTTACAAAGGAATTCCGTATGCATACGCGGACCGTTTCCAGATGCCGGTTCCATCGAAATGGGACGGTGTGAAGGATGCAACGAACTATGGCTTTGTATGCCCGCTCCAGAACCAGGAAACACCGAGCGCAGAACTGATGGTTCCGCATCGCTACTGGCCGCAGGATGAGCACTGCCAGTCTTTGAATATCTGGACCAGCAAACTGGATCCGGAGGCAAAGAAACCGGTTCTCGTATGGTTCCATGGCGGCGGATATGCAGCAGGATCTTCCATCGAGCAGGTTGCTTACGAAGGTGTCAGCATCGCAAAAAAAGGAGATTCGATTCTCGTTTCGGTCAACCACAGACTGAATATCCTCGGGTATCTGGATCTGTCTCCGTTTGGGGAAAAATATAAAAATTCAGCAAACGCAGGTCATGCGGATATGGTGGCAGCCCTGCAGTGGGTACACGACAATATTGCCCTGTTCGGCGGCGATCCGGAGAATGTAACCATTTTCGGCCAGTCCGGCGGCGGAATGAAGGTGACTGACCTGATGCAGATTCCATCAGCAGACGGTCTGTTCCAGAAAGGTCTTGTCATGAGCGGTGTGATGGAGGATGATCCGCTCGGCGCAGGAGAGAAAGACGGCACGGAGATTGTTACGGCAATGATGAAAGAACTCGGCTTTGACGATGTGGCACAGCTGGAAACCGTACCGTATCCGCAGCTTGCTGCTGCATACGCAAAAGTGGCTCCGGCGATTGCACAGAGTGGCGGCTACATCGGCGGCGGCCCGAAAAAGGGCGATTACTTCTGTGGAAATCCATTCGACGCAGGCTTCCGTGAGCATGCACATCAGATTCCGATGATGATCGGAACCGTATACGGCGAATTCGCAACGTTTGCTCCGGCAGCTTATGATAAGAGCAAACTGACAGCGGAAGAGATTCTGGGAATCCTCAAAAAGGTTTACGGAGACAATGCCGAAAATGTTCTGGCAGCTTTCAAAGAAGCATATCCGGAGAAGAACGGCGTGGATGTTCTTGCGATCGACCGTGCAATGCGTGAGCCGACCGTAAAACTTGCCAAACTGTTCGCAAAAGGCGGCGGTAAAGCATACCTCTACAACTTCGCCCTGGAATTCCCGTTCCAGCACGGCAAGCCGGCATGGCACTGCTCCGACATCCCGTATTTCTTCGGAAACGCAGATCTCGTGGAAATCTGTGGAATCCCGGATGTCAGCGATAAACTGGAAAGCGAAATCTTCGGAGCACTTCTCGCTTTCGCAAAGAACGGAAATCCGGACCACGAGGGGCTTCCGCACTGGCCGGAAGCAGAAGCAGAAGATGCGGATACCATGGTATTTGACAGAAAGACGGAAGTAAAACACAATTACGACGATAAAGTCTTTGCGGAAATCAACAAAGTTCTGAAGCCATGGAGCTTTATGGACATGATGACCGACAATATTCAGCATTAAAAGGAACGATTCGACGCGGCATAAGCGGAATCGGGATGGAACTCTGAAATATTAAAAAATTAGAATAAAAAAACCGCCTGTTTGATTTGAAAAATAAAAAAATCAAACAGGCGGTTTTTTCTGAAAATTTGGTGCTTTCAATCACATCTAAAGTATTATTTTAACAGGGTCCTGGCGGAAAAACCAGTAAAAAACGGATTGTACTGAAAAAAATACAATCTGTTTTGTTGACACGCTTGAAAAAACATGATAATCTAGAAAATGCACTATTATGGCAAGATATGCCTAAAACCTTTTTCAGGCATGAGCGGTAATAAATATATTATAACACAAGGGGTGACAACGTCAATGGAGAAAAACAGAATACGTCCGATACCTACCGGAAAAAGTATGCGAATGAGTTACCAGAGACAAAAAGAAGTATTGGAAATGCCCAACTTGATTGAAGTCCAGAAGGATTCCTATGACTGGTTCCTGAGAAGCGGCCTCAAAGAAGTCTTTGATGACATTTCACCAATCTCCGACTACGGCGGACGGCTGAGCCTTGAATTCGTAGACTTTACACTGTGTGAAGATGACGTAAAATACTCAATCGAAGAGTGTAAACAGCGTGACGCGACTTATGCGGCACCGTTAAAGGTAAAAGTAAGATTATATAATAAGGAAAAAGACGAGATCACAGAGCATGAAATCTTCATGGGTGATCTGCCGCTGATGACAGCAACAGGAACATTCGTGATCAATGGCGCAGAGCGAGTTATCGTCAGCCAGCTGGTACGTTCCCCTGGTATTTATTACGGAATCACACATGATAAGCTCGGAAAGAGACTGTTCTCCTGTACCGTAATCCCGAACCGTGGAGCATGGCTGGAGTATGAGACCGATTCCAATGATGTCTTCTATGTCCGCGTAGACCGTACCAGAAAAGTTCCGATCACTGTCCTGATCCGTGCTCTTGGAGTAAGCTCCAACGCAGAGATCGTAGAGCTGTTCGGTGAGGAACCGAAGATCCTTGCAAGCTTTACAAAAGATACTTCCACCAACTATCAGGAAGGTCTTCTGGAGCTGTACAAGAAGATTCGTCCGGGCGAGCCTCTTGCAGTAGAAAACGCAGAGAGCCTCATCATGAGCATGTTCTTTGATCCGCGTCGCTATGACCTGGCAAAGGTAGGCCGTTATAAATTCAACAAGAAACTTGCACTGCGCAGCCGTATCCGCAACCAGATCCTCGCTGAGGATGTAGTGGATCCGTCAACCGGTGAAATCCTTGCAGAGAAAGGTACCACCGTTACACTGGACCTGGCAGACAAGATTCAGAACGCAGCAGTACCGTATGTATGGATTCAGACAGAGGAAAGAAACGTAAAGGTTCTTTCCAACTTGATGGTAGATCTGAAAGCATGGGTAGATGTTGACGAGGAAGAGCTTGGTATCAACGAGAAGGTATACTATCCGGTTCTGGAAAAGATCCTGGAGGAGAATACCGATATCGAAGAGATCAAACAGGCAATCAAGCGTGACATCCACGACCTGATTCCGAAGCATATCACAAAGGAAGATATCTTCGCTTCCATCAACTACAATATGCATCTGGAATACGGCGCAGGAAATGCCGATGATATCGACCACCTGGGCAACCGTAGAATCCGTGCCGTAGGCGAGCTGCTTCAGAACCAGTACCGCATCGGTCTGTCCCGTATGGAGCGTGTGGTACGTGAGCGTATGACAACACAGGACATCGACGGAATTTCTCCGCAGTCCCTGATCAATATCAAACCGGTTACAGCTGCAATCAAAGAGTTCTTCGGATCTTCCCAGCTGTCCCAGTTCATGGATCAGAACAACCCGCTTGGAGAGCTGACACATAAGAGACGTCTCTCCGCCCTGGGACCTGGCGGTCTGTCCCGTGACCGTGCCGGATTCGAGGTTCGAGACGTTCACTACTCCCATTACGGAAGAATGTGTCCGATCGAGACTCCTGAGGGACCAAACATCGGTCTTATTAACTCTCTGGCATCGTATGCGCGCATCAACGAGTATGGTTTCGTTGAGGCTCCATACAGAAGAATTGACAAATCAGATCCGAAAAATCCGCGTGTTACGGACGAAGTAGTCTACATGACCGCAGATGAAGAGGATAATTACCATGTAGCACAGGCAAACGAGCCGCTGGATGCAGAAGGACACTTCCTCAACAAGAACGTTTCCGGACGTTACCTGGATGAGACCCAGTCCTACGAGCCGCACATGTTTGATTACATGGACGTGTCTCCGAAGATGGTATTCTCCGTTGCTACGGCGCTGATCCCGTTCCTTCAGAACGACGATGCGAACCGTGCGCTGATGGGATCCAACATGCAGCGTCAGGCCGTACCGCTGATGATCACCGATGCTCCTGTTGTAGGAACCGGTATCGAAGCAAAAGCAGCCGTAGACTCCGGTGTCTGCGTCGTTGCAAAAAAAGCAGGAACGATTTCCTACTCCTGCTCCAACGAGATCCGCATGAACAATGATGACGGAACAAAAGATGTTTACCATCTGACCAAATTCATGCGAAGCAACCAGAGCAACTGCTACAACCAGAAACCGATCGTATTTAAAGGTGACCATGTAGAGGCCGGCGAAGTAATCGCAGACGGTCCGTCTACCTACCAGGGCGAGCTTGCTCTTGGTAAAAACCCGCTGATCGGATTTATGACCTGGGAAGGATATAACTACGAGGACGCCGTACTCTTAAGCGAGCGTCTGGTACAGGATGATGTTTACACTTCCATCCACATCGAGGAGTACGAGGCAGAGGCCCGTGACACCAAGCTTGGACCGGAAGAGATCACAAAAGACGTTCCGGGCGTCGGCGATGAAGCCTTAAAAGACCTGGACGAGCGTGGAATCATCCGCATCGGTGCAGAGGTACGTGCCGGTGATATTCTGGTCGGAAAAGTAACTCCGAAGGGAGAAACCGAGCTGACCGCAGAGGAGCGTCTGCTCCGTGCCATCTTTGGCGAGAAAGCAAGAGAAGTACGTGATACTTCCCTGAAAGTACCGCACGGTGAGTATGGTATCATCGTGGACGCCAAAGTATTTACCCGTGAAAACGGCGACGAACTTTCTCCTGGAGTAAACCAGGCAGTCCGCATCTACATCGCACAGAAGAGAAAAATCTCTGTCGGCGATAAGATGGCTGGTCGTCACGGAAACAAGGGTGTTGTTTCCCGTGTACTTCCGGTAGAGGATATGCCGTTCCTGCCGAACGGACGTCCGCTGGACATCGTGCTGAACCCTCTGGGTGTGCCGTCCCGTATGAACATCGGACAGGTGCTTGAGATCCACCTGAGCCTTGCAGCAGCAGCTCTTGGATTCAACGTTTCCACTCCGATCTTCGACGGCGCAAACGAGAAAGATATTCAGGATACCCTGGAACTGGCAAACGATTATGTAAACATGGAATGGGATGCATTCTCCGAGAAATATAAAGATATTCTGCTTCCGGAAGTATATCAGTATCTGGAAGAGCATCTGGATCACAGAGAACTGTGGAAGGGTGTTGATATCGCAAGAGACGGTAAGGTACAGCTCCGCGACGGACGTACCGGTGAGCCGTTCGATGGAAGAACGACAATCGGACACATGCATTACCTGAAACTGCATCACCTGGTAGACGATAAGATTCATGCCCGTTCTACCGGCCCATACTCCCTCGTTACACAGCAGCCTCTGGGTGGTAAAGCTCAGTTCGGTGGACAGCGTTTCGGAGAGATGGAGGTTTGGGCTCTTGAGGCGTACGGTGCATCCTACACGCTGCAGGAGATCCTGACTGTGAAGTCTGACGATGTGGTTGGCCGTGTGAAGACATACGAAGCCATCATCAAGGGCGACAATATTCCGGAGCCTGGTATTCCGGAATCCTTCAAAGTATTGTTGAAAGAGCTGCAGTCCCTGGCACTCGATGTCCGCGTGCTGCGTGATGACAATACCGAAGTTAAAATTATGGAATCAGTTGATTACGGTGATACCAACCTGAACCACATCATCGAGGGAGATCGTTACTCTGACAGAGAAGACGAGAGATTTGGTGACTATGGATTCTCCAAGAAAGAGTTTGATGGAGAAGAAATGGTAGATGTGGAAGAGGATGAAGAAGAAGACTCTTATCTCGATCTGGACGAAAGTTCAGACGATGACATGTAACTTGTAGATCTTCGCTTTGCGAGGAAAGGGGTAATCAAATGCCAGAAACAGCAAAAAAAGAAAATTACCAGATGAGCTTTGATGCCATCAAAATAGGACTTGCCTCCCCGGAGAAAATCCGGGAGTGGTCCCATGGCGAGGTAAAAAAACCGGAGACCATCAATTACAGAACGCTGAAACCGGAAAAAGACGGTCTGTTCTGCGAAAGAATCTTCGGACCAAGCAAAGACTGGGAGTGTCATTGCGGTAAATATAAGAAAATTCGCTACAAAGGCGTAATCTGCGACCGATGCGGCGTAGAAGTAACAAAATCCAGTGTGCGCCGTGAGCGTATGGGACACATTGAGCTGGCAGCTCCGGTATCCCACATCTGGTATTTCAAAGGAATTCCGTCCCGTATGGGACTGATCCTGGATCTGTCTCCGAGAACTCTGGAAAAGGTTCTGTATTTCGCAAACTACATCGTTCTTGATGCAGGCGATACCAAATTACAGTACAAACAGGTTCTGACCGAGAAAGAATACCAGGATGCCAGAGAGGAGTTCGGAAACAGCTTCCGTGCAGGTATGGGTGCGGAATCCATCAAAGAGCTTCTGATGGCAATCGATCTGGAAAAAGAGTCTGCTGAATTAAAGGCAGGTCTCAAAGATTCTACCGGACAGAAGAGAGCCCGCATCATCAAGAGACTTGAGGTTGTTGAGGCATTCCGTGAGTCCGGAAACCGTCCGGAGTGGATGATTCTCGATGCGGTTCCGGTTATTCCGCCGGATCTGCGTCCTATGGTACAGCTTGACGGTGGACGTTTTGCAACATCCGACCTGAATGATCTGTACCGCCGTATCATCAACCGTAACAACCGTCTGAAGAGACTGCTGGAGCTCGGTGCACCGGATATCATCGTGCGCAACGAGAAACGTATGCTCCAGGAGGCAGTTGACGCCCTGATCGACAACGGCCGCCGCGGCCGTCCGGTAACCGGTCCTGGAAACCGTCCGCTGAAATCTCTGTCCGATATGCTGAAAGGTAAATCCGGCCGTTTCCGTCAGAACCTTCTTGGTAAACGTGTTGACTACTCCGGCCGTTCCGTTATCGTCGTAGGACCGGAACTGAAGATTTACCAGTGCGGTCTGCCGAAAGAAATGGCAATCGAGCTGTTCAAACCGTTCGTTATGAAAGAGCTGGTTTCCAACGGTACTGCACATAACATCAAAAATGCAAAGAAAATGGTCGAGAAACTCGAGCCGCAGGTATGGGACGTTCTCGAGGACGTTATCAAAGAGCATCCGGTTATGCTGAACCGTGCCCCTACACTGCATCGTCTGGGTATCCAGGCATTCGAGCCGATTCTGGTAGAAGGTAAAGCAATTAAGCTTCACCCGCTGGTTTGTACCGCGTTCAACGCTGACTTCGACGGTGACCAGATGGCTGTCCATCTGCCGCTGTCTGTAGAAGCGCAGGCAGAGTGCCGTTTCATGCTTCTTTCTCCGAACAACCTGCTGAAACCGTCCGATGGTGGTCCGGTAGCCGTTCCTTCCCAGGATATGGTTCTTGGTATCTACTATCTGACACAGGAGCGTCCGGGCGAGAAGGGCGAAGGAAGCTTCTTCCGCGATATGAACGAAGCCATCCTGGCATACGAGAACGGATACATTACCCTGCAGACCAAGATTACCATCCGTTGCGAAAAAGAGATGGAAGATGGTACTGTAATGCAGCAGAACGTAAGCTCCACACTCGGAAGATTCCTCTTCAATGAGATTCTGCCGCAGGATCTGGGATACGTAGACCGTACGGTTCCGGGCAACGAGCTTGCTCTTGAGGTTGATTTCCTTGTTGCAAAGAAACAGCTGAAACAGATTCTGGAAAAAGTCATCAATACACACGGAGCTACCAAGACCGCAGAGGTTCTGGACTATATCAAGGCAACCGGATATAAATACTCCACCCGTGCAGCCATGACCGTATCCATTTCCGATATGACCGTGCCGCCGCAGAAACCGGAGATGCTCGCCGAAGCACAGGCAACGGTAGACAAGATTACAAGAAACTTCAAACGTGGTCTGATTACAGACGAAGAGCGTTACAAAGAGGTTGTAGATACCTGGAAGAAGACCGACGATGCGCTGACAAAAGCACTGCTCGACGGACTGGATAAATACAACAACATCTTCATGATGGCTGACTCCGGAGCCCGTGGTTCCGATAAGCAGATCAAACAGCTGGCCGGTATGCGAGGACTGATGGCCGATACAACCGGACACACCATCGAGCTGCCGATTAAGTCAAACTTCCGTGAAGGTCTTCAGGTACTGGAATACTTCATGTCTGCGCATGGAGCACGAAAAGGTATGTCCGATACCGCGCTTCGTACCGCCGACTCCGGTTACCTGACCCGTCGTCTGGTAGACGTTTCTCAGGACCTGATCATCCGTGAAATCGACTGTGCCGAGGGCAAGGACGAAATTCCGGGTATGTGGGTCAGCGAGTTCACAGACGGAAAAGAGCAGATCGAGAGTCTGCAGGATCGTATCACAGGCCGTTTCTCCTGCGAGACGATCAAAGACAAGGACGGCAACGTCATTGTAAAAGCAAATCATATGATCACCCCGAAACGTGCTGCACGTGTCATCAAAGACGGCATCAACGAGAACGGTGAGCATTATACAAAAGTAAAAATCCGTACCATTCTTACCTGCCGTTCCGGCAACGGAATCTGCGCAAAATGCTATGGTGCCAACATGGCAACCGGCGAGGCAGTACAGGTTGGTGAGTCTGTCGGAATTATCGCAGCCCAGTCGATCGGTGAGCCTGGTACACAGCTTACCATGCGTACCTTCCATACCGGAGGTGTTGCAGGTGGAGATATCACACAGGGTCTTCCTCGTGTCGAGGAGATTTTCGAGGCAAGAAAGCCGAAAGGACTTGCCATCATCACTGAAATCGCAGGTGTTGCCCAGATCAAAGATACCAAGAAAAAACGTGAGATCGTGGTAACCAATCCGGAAGACGGCGTATCCAAGACATACCTGATCCCTTACGGATCCCGTATCAAGATTGCGGACGGAACGGTTCTGGAAGCCGGAGACGAGCTGACCGAAGGTTCTGTCAACCCGCACGATATCCTGAAGATCAAAGGCGTCCGTGCCGTTCAGGATTACATGCTCCGTGAGGTACAGCGAGTTTACCGTCTGCAGGGTGTAGAAATCAACGATAAGCATATCGAGGTTATCGTTCGCCAGATGCTGAAGAAGATCCGCATTGAGGAAAACGGAGATACCGAATTCCTTCCGGGCGACATGGTAGACTTCCTGGATTACGACGAGACCAACAAAGCTCTGATCGCAGAAGGAAAAGAGCCGGCAGAAGGAAAACAGGTACTGCTTGGTATCACAAAAGCATCCCTGGCATCCGATTCCTTCCTGTCCGCAGCATCCTTCCAGGAGACCACCAAGGTTCTGACCGACGCTGCTATCAAGGGTAAGGTTGACCACCTCGTAGGCTTAAAAGAGAACGTTATCATCGGTAAACCGATCCCGGCTGGTACCGGTATGAAGTGCTACAGCAACATTCATCTGAATACCGACAGCATGATCGAGGAAGAAGAGGACGAGGATCTGATTCTGACCGAAGATCTTGAGGACGATGCTCCGGCAGCTCCAACTGCAGAAGCTCCGGCTGAAGAACCGTCAGCTGAAGAGGAAGAGCCGATGATCGACTTCGACTTTGAGGAAATGATTCCGTCAAAGGATGATACCGAGGAGTAAACCCTTCAAGGTTAAAAAATAAATATGTCATTCGTGGAAAGCAGAGAATTTCCGGTCCGCCGGAGTCTCTGCTTTCCTTTTTGTGCCTCTGGACAAAAACATTACAGAAAAATAAAAACTGTACAAAGCCGAAGAAATTGTTATAATAAAAGACAAAAAGCAACCAAATGATTGACAGAAGAGAAAGGGGGAAGGGCCGGTTATGACGACAGAAGAGCTGGTGAAGAAGGTGTGCAAAGAGAAAGGGATCAGTGTTGCCCGTCTGGCGGCAAAGCTGGGGCAGTCGCGGCAGAATTTCTGCAAAAAGCTGCAGCGCGATACCCTTACCGTAGAAGAATGGGAGCGGGCGGCGCAGATTCTCGATGTAACATTTGATCAGGCATTTGTCCTGCCGGACGGCACCAGAATGGGACTTACGCAGGAGGAAGAGAAACGCACCGTGCTGCCGCTGATGGGAAGTGCCTTCGCGCCGGGAAAAGCAGAAGAAAGAGTGGAGAGCTTCCGCGATCCGGGGCTTCGGGAAATTGCACGCGGGGAGCTGTACTTTTTCTCGGCGCAGGCGGAAAACTGTGCAAAAACCGTAGAAAAATATCTGACAAGTGATGATCTGGCGCTGCGGTTGTCTGCCGACATGCTGTATACGTTTGCAAATTTTACGCTGGGAAATGCAAAAAAGGCACAGAAGGCGAGGGAAGATGTGTACCGGTGTCTGGAAAAAGAACTGGAAACAGAAAAATCGCAGGAGCGGACGGCATACTGTCTGTTTGCGTGCTATGTGACGAGCGTGCTGATTCACATTCCGCCAAAAGACGGACTGCCGCCGCTGGAACAGTATCTCGTTCAGCTTCCGACCGGGCAGCGTCTGTTTGCCGTGAGTACGCTGGGGCATGCGGCCTATCTGAAAGGCGAGTATGCCAGAGCGCAGGGCATGGTACAGATGGCGATGGCCATGACGGAAAAGACGTATCCGATTCCGATGATCTATCTGAACTGCGTTGCGGCGATGTGCCAGATTAATCAGAAGGATCAGGAGGGTGCTACGCGGTCGGTGTTAAATGCCTGGGAGATGGCGCGAAAAGACAAGTTTCTGGAACCATTTATCGAATACCACGGACTCCTGCAGGGCGTACTGGAATCGTGTATCCGCAAACAGGAGCCGGAGATCTACAAAAAACTGGTGGACGGCGTGCTCGCCTTCAGCCGCGGCTGGATGAAAATCCACAATCCGCAGATGCAGAAAGCCGTGACCGATCTCCTGACCCCGATGGAATTTTCCATTGCCATGCTCGCCTGCCGCGACTGGACAAACCAGGAGATCGGGGAGTATCTGGGGCTTTCCGTGAATACGGTGAAGCATTATGTGTCGGGGATTCTGGAGAAGCTCAATATAGATAAAAGAGAAAAAATAAAAGAATTTGTAAACCAATAAGTAAAAGGTGTCTGTTTTTAAAAGAAAAACAGGCACTTTTTTTGCGTTAAACGGGCATGTTCTGAATATTCTGTATTTGGTAAAATAAGTTAGAAAAAGTCATAAGAATGTGAAGGAAAGATCGAACTATGTCTGTAAGGAAGATAAAGGAAGGAGAGACCAGACGAATGAATGACAGAAAAGAGAAAAACAACAGCCAGGGCGTGACGCTCTCCAGAAAGACATTGATAGCTGCGGTCGCAGTCATTCTGCTTCTGATCGCAGGCGGCGTCGCAGTCGGAATCAACTGGAATCACTGGTTTGGGGAAGAAACACTGAAGACAGAAGAACGAAAGGAAGCATTCCAGCCTGATCTCGACCCGGACGCAGAGAACTGGACGGGAGAGAAGATCCCGGACAAGAGCGAAGAAGAAGCCGTCGGCATCAAAATCCCGGGCTATCCGTCCATCACGATCCCGGCAGAACAGCAGGAAGTCGCAGTATCCCTTCTGAACCCGGAAGGCAATCCGTGTTACTTTACCTTCGAACTGGTTTTGAAAGATACCGATGAAACTCTGTACACATCAAAACTGGTAGCCCCGGGGCAGGCAATATCCAACATCACCTTATCCAAAAGCCTGCCCGCCGGAGAATACCCCGCAACCCTGCGCATCACCACCGCTTCTCTGGAAGACGGCAGCGCCATGAACGGCGCAAACGTAGAGACCGTGCTGATGGTGCAATAGAAAAGGAGGTGCAGAAGCAGTGAAAAGAAGAAAATGGATATCGCTGCTCCTTAGCGGCGCCCTGATTCTGACCACACTGCCGACAACGGCACTGGCGGAAGGGACAGAAACGGAAGCGGACGCGTGGGTGCAGGTGGAGAGCGTGAGTGAAGAAGTGCCGGTGGAAGAGGAAACAAACGCCGGTGTGGAAGAACAGGAAGAACAGATAGAAGAAATTGGCGAAGAAAAGATAGAGGCAGAAGAAGCCGCTGTTGCGGAAAGTGTGGGAGAAAACGGGACAGAGGTGCCGGCTGAAAACCCGGTGGAAAAGCCAGTGGAAGCTACGATAGAAACGCAGGAAGCAAATTCAGAATCGGACAGCGAAGAGGCACCGGAGGAAATCGTTGAGATAAAAGAAGAGGAGACAGCCGAGGAAGCTCCGGAAGAGGAAATCCCTGAGGAGAACCCAGAGAATACAAGCGAAGAAGTCCCGGCTGAAACGGAACAGGAAAGCATTCCGACAGAAGAAAGTCTGAATCTGGAAAAAAGTGTAACAGCGTTGGCTGCAAACTACGCACTGACCACGCTGAAATCTCCGGGAATTGCAGTACAGGCAGGAACTTCGGTTTCCTATTATGATGAAAATGGAAAAGAACAGACAGCAGTGTGCAATGACGTTATTACGCAGGAAAACATCGAAAGCTATGAAACATTGACAACCGGCTGGTATGCAGTAGAAGGAACTGTGACCGGAAATACCCGAATCAAAGTAGAAGGAACTGTAAACCTGATCCTGAAAGATGGGTGTTCCTTTACCGTAAATGACGGAATCGAGGTTAATGAGGGAAATGCATTGACGATATGGGGACAGCAGAAAGGAAATGGTGAATTAAAAGCTCAGGATGTTGGAACGTATTGTGCGGGAATTGGCGGCGGATACGGGAAGTCCGGCGGAAATATTACTGTAGTCGGTGGTAATATTATTGCTACAGCATACTCCGCGGGAGCAGGAATCGGTGGTGGAGCTTATGGCAACGGTGGAATGATTACGATCAAAGGAGGAGAAATTGAAGCAGAAGGTGGAACTGCAGGAGCAGGAATCGGTGGCGGGGGTTATGGCAACGGTGGAACGATTACAATCACAGGAGGAAAAATTAAAGCGAAAGGTATCGATGGAGGAGCGGGAATCGGTGGTGGCCGTCAAGGTGCTGGTGGGACGATTAAGATTCAAGGTGGCAACATATATGCTTCCATAAGAGATGCTCTAATTGCAAATGGAGACTTTGCAATTGGAGCAGGTATGAATGGATCCGGTGGAAGTCTTAGTATTAAGGATAGTGTCGTTATTACCAGAGGTAAAATCAATGAGTACAATAAGGATACCTGGAGTGGTATGATCTTTGAAAATACGGAAACGGATGGAATCGTATACGGAACCCCTACATTATCACAGGAATTTACCCTTGAATCCACCCGGAATCTTCTGATCCCAGAAAACACTTCACTGCAGGGCACAGCGAAGCTCATAAATGAAGGTCATATTTATGTCCAGGGTACACTTGCAGAACCTGTGAGCGGCAATGTTTATTATCCGCTTACCATCGTGGATGGCACGGCCGAAGGCAGTGATGTCAGTACATATAAAAATCAACTCTATGGCAGGGCAGACGGCACGATTACATTAAGCGGTACAAACATTCCAGCAGGACAAGTCATAGGAAGCTGGACATGCTCGGACGATACAGTAACGGTTACCAATAGCACCTTTACCATGCCCGCGAAGGCATTAACGTTCACACCAAATTACCTGACGGCAGTCACCTATTGGGACCCAGTCAGTCAAAAAAATGAAACAGCAGTCTGCAATGTGATTCTTACAAAAAATAATAGTGATAAATATAAAACACTAAAAGACGGATGGTATGCGATAGAGGGAAATATTGCTGCGCGTAAAATATGGCGTATTACAATTATGGGAGATGTAAACCTGATTCTAAAAGATGACTGTACTTTTAATGTGGTAAGAGGAATTAGTGTTAACCAAGGAAATACTCTGACGATATGGGGGCAGCAGGAGGGAAATGGTGCGTTGACGGTTAGTTCTCCAGCGGGGCTGAATGCCGGAATTGGTGGAGATAATGGAGAAACGGCTGGAAAAATTAAAATAAATGGAGGCAATATCAGCGTCAAAGGTGGAGCAAATGCAGCTGGAATTGGCGGCGGAAATGGAGGCGGAGGAGGAACTATTATTATTGCAGGCGGCAAAGTCAATGCAGAAGGAGGAATTAATGCAACTGGAATTGGCGGTGGAAATGGAAAAGGAAGAGCTAATATATGGATTCGGGGAGGTATCGTATATGCCTCTGTGAAGGCAAATCAAGAACAGCAGGTTGCTATTGGCGGAGGCTTACAAAGTGAATTGGGGATTACCAGAATTACAAATAGTATTGTTATTACCAGTGGCAAAATCAACGAGTCTGACAAAGATACCTGGAGCGGCATGATCTTTGAAAATACTGAAACGGATGGAATTGTATACGGAGATCCGACTTTATCACAGAAATTTACCCTTGAAGATACCCAGAATCTTCTGATTCCAGAAAACACTTCACTACAAAGCACAGCCAATCTCACAAATGACGGCAACATTTATGTCAGTGGTACCCTTGCAGAATCTGTGAGCGGAAGCGGAAAAGTGCATTATGCGCTTACGGTTACCGGTGGTACAGCCGGAGGCGATGTCAGTACATATAAGAATCAGCTTTATGGTAAGACAGGCGGTTCCGTTACATTAAATGCGACAAATGTTCCCGTCGGTCAGGCGGCAGGCTGGAGCTGTTCGGATGATACCGTGGCAATCGCAAACGACGCCTTCACAATGCCTGCCCAAAAACTGACAGTTACCGCTCAGTATACCAACGCCCCATCCTACACCGTTACGATCCCTGCAAGCGTAGAACTGGGAAACACCGCAGAGATTCAGGCGGAGAATGTGAATGTGGTCAGCGGTTCGCAGCTTGTGGTCAGACTTTCCGATGCAAACGGATTGAAACTGACAACCCCGGAAGGCGCCGAGCAGCTTTACACAATAAAGAACGGGGAGACCAGCATCAGGGAAAGTGATACCGTACTCGCCGTAGAAGGCGGAACCGCGAATAACAGTGGAACGGTCAGTCTGGATTTCGCGCCGGATGGCGAGCCGAAATATGCCGGCGTTTACACAGGAACCGTGATGTTCAGCGTTTCGGTGGAAGCCGCATCGAATCCTTGAGAATGCAAAAAAGCATAACATAAAAAATACTTTAAACAGGAGGGAAACTCTATGAAAAAATTATTATCCATGCCTCTGGCACTCACACTGGTACTTGCCGCATCGACATCCGTCTTTGCAGCCGACATCAACCAGAACAGCACCCAGCAGAAGGCTGACACGACCGTAACATTCAAGGTCGATCCAGTCTACACCGTGACGATTCCGGCGGATGTAACCCTAGATCAGAAAAAAGGAGCTGACGGTACGATTACCTATGAAAAAGATCTGACCGTTTCCGCATCAGATGTCCGTCTGCTGGAGGGCAAGAAAGTTCAGGTAACGCTGGAAAGCAATTTTAAACTGACAACCGGTGCGCAGGGAGCACAGTATGAGCTTCCCTACACCGTAAAGGTCGGTACCTCCGGTTCAGCAATCACAAGCGGAGATGTCGTTGCCGACTTTACAACCCTCGATTCCGACAAATGGTCCAGCACCCTGCATTTTGCGGCAGAAAATCCAACGTATGCCGGTGATTATAAAGATACCGTAACCTTCAACATCGCAGTTGTATAAAAAGAGAGGTGGAGCAAAATGAAAAAAAGGACAGCAGCCCTGCTGACCCTGCTTCTGACCTGTGGCGCAATGGCCGTGCCGGTGTCTGCGGCGGAGAATCAGCAGAACAGTACTCCTCAGAAATCGCAGGTCACGGTGACGACCTCCATTGATCCGACGTATACCGTCACGATTCCTGCGAATACGAAAGTAGCGTTTAACGCTGTATCCACAGATTTCGGTGCCGTGAAGCTGGATGCCGCGCAGCTCGATCCCGGCTATGCCATTCAGGTTGAGCTTTTGGCCAGCGGAAAACTGAAAAATGCGGCCGATGCATCAAAAACGATTTCCTATTCCGTGAATGATTCCAAAGCGGCGTTTACCTCCGCAAAGTATACCGCAGCCGGACAGGAGACGCCTCTGACGATTGCCATCGCAAAGGATGAGTGGAACAAAGCTGCAGCGGGAAGCTACAGCGATACCGTAATCTTCACCGTTTCCTATGTGGATACCACAGCAACTCCGTAGTTTCTGTAACAAGGCGGTACCGGAAACGGAGGTGAATGCGATTGAAAAAGATCATGACAGTATTGTTGTCGTTCTTCTTTCTCTGCAGCACGCATGTGACAGCCTTTGCAGGTGATATCACCATCACAGCGAATGTGCCGGGCAGCCATACGATTACCGTTGATGCCGACGGCGCGGAGGTATTCTGTGATGGAGCGGCGGGGAGCAGTTTTACCGTAGAACGGCTTTCCGGGCCGAAGCTGCTGATCCGCGCAGAAAGCGGCAGGGAGATCACAGAGATTCTGCTGAATGGGGAGAATATTACGAAGCAGATCCGGGGAGGATATTATACACTGGAGCCGGTTTACGAGGATCAGACGATTACCGTGATGACGGATGAAGCACCTGCGGCGCAGGGGAAAACCTACACGGTGCAGGGAACGGTGATGCGGAACGGGCAGCCGGTGAGCGGTATCACGATGGAGCTCCGCAGTACGCTGAAAACGTATGTGACGGATGCGAATGGAAAGTTTTCGTTCGCGGATGTGGAATGCGGAAAGCATTCGCTGACAGCGCTGAAAAACGGAGAGATCGTCGGCTACGTGGAGTTTATCCTGCTGGAAGGAAACCAGGTCGATCTGTCGCTGACGGATGGCGTTTATACAGTGAACACGAATCAGAATGCGATCGGCATTGATCTGGTGCTGACACTGGAAAGTGATGATACGATGCGCATGACAGAGGCGAAGGAAGTATCGGGTGCGCCAAAGAAGGAGCCTGCTTCCGGCGGCAATGGCAGCAATTCAGGCAGCGGCGGAAGTCAGGCCGGAGGCGGGAAAAACGGCAGCAGCGCGAGCGCAACGAGCCCAAAAACCGGAGATACGGCAGACCCGATGATGTGGTTTGCAGCGCTTCTGATTTCCGGAGCCGTTGTGCAGCAGGCTGTTTTCATTTTTGATAGAAAGAAGAAACAACAATAAAGGGAAAGCAGAGAATTTCCGGTCCGCCGGGGGCTCTGCTTTCCTTGTATTTTCGGGAGCATTTTGTTACAATGGAGACAGAAAAGAGGGAAGCCTATGTGGATAAAAAAATTACCTGGCATCGCGGCAAATGCGGCGGTACTGATTCTGGATGTGTTTGTGATTCTGATGATTGCAGCACTGTTTCTCCATCAGCAGACGGCGGGAGAGCGTGTAAAAGAGACGATTACACGTTTTTCGACGACATCGCAGGAGTATTATTCGGAAGGAGAGGCATACAGCCAGAAAAGCGACCGGGTGCATACGTATGCGGTGGAGGAAGCATCGAAATAAAAAGAAAAAGATGAGGTAAACTATGCTCCAGAAGTGGAAAAAAGAAGGAAAAAGATTCCGCCCTGTGGATAAACAGGGAGAAGAAGAGGAAACAACGGAGCTTTCTGTGAAAATACGGGCGGCGAAGTTCCGTGATCTGCCGATGAGCCTGCGCATTCTGATCGTGAATCTCAGTCTGTTTCTGATTCTGTGTGCCGTATTTTTTATGGCAGGTGCGTATCTGTATGCGCCGCAGGCGGCCGGACGGAATTACGTGGAAGCATGCCTTGCGGGCGACTGGAACAGCGCGTATGATGTCTGCCAGTTCCCGGATGGCACGTTTCTGACGCGGAAGAATTACGACAATGCGATGACCTGGAAAGCGAAACAGGACGGCTCTGACGGGCAGGAAACGCCGGAGATCAAGAGCTTTTTCATGCGCCGGAAACAGAGCCTTGAGACAGGGGGAAACAGGATCTATACGGTGCGGTACACGTTAAAAGGCGTGAGCGATTCACAGGAAGAGACAATGGAAATCGCAGCCGGGGATATCGTAAAGTGGAATTTCAAAGAATGGTATGTCGTGCCGAAAGACAGCTACGTGACCGATGTCGAGATCACCGTTCCGGCGAATGCCACGCTTTATCTTGACGGCGTTCAGGTCGGGAAAAAATATCTGAAAGAGACGGCAGACACCGTCAGCGTTTATAAAATCCCGTACCTTTTCATCGGCGGCCACACGATTGAGCTGACTGAAGCGAAGAAAGACCCATACCGCGAGATTATCCTCGTGCAGGACAACAGCAGCATGGAATTTCTGCCGGACTTAAAACTCAACGATTCAACCGGAAAAGTCATCGCCGACCGCGTGGAAGAATCGCTGGACAAGGTGTTCACAGCTGCGGTAAACGGAAAAGCATTTGACACCATCAAAGATGAATTTTCCGCAGACACAGAAGTACAGGCGAACGCAAAAGAGCAGTACCAGCAGATCTGCGATGCGTACCTGAACAGCGATACCAACACCGGAATCACCAATGTAACCATCAGCAGCATCTCCACAACAGTAACCAGCGTAGAAAATCAGATGCAGATCGCGACAGAAGTGACTGCCACGATCGAAAAGCGGAACCGTTTCCTGCATTTCTTCCGGAAAACCAAAACAGAGACGGTTACCTGGAAAATGGAGTCCGCTGTGACGCTGGAGAAGGAAACCTGGGTCATGGGAAGCGACTTCCTGAAGGGTGTTGATCTGGGAAAATAGACGGGCTGAAATTGAATAAGAACTACGCGAAAAAGAGTGATTCTGCATCCGATTTTCCGGGAACAGAGTCACTCTTCTTTGCTGCGATGAAGATGTTAAGAAACCATGAACTTAAATTTACCAGAAGTGGAAAAATGTAAGAATTTGTTCCTTGCATCTTCGGTGAGATCACGTTATGATAGAAGGTAGAAAAATGTCGAAAAACGTTTTACGTTACGACGAAAGAAGTTCCGCAAAAATGAGCGGAACGATGGGGTATAAATAGATCAATGGATAGAAAATCATTAAAACAGAGAAGAAAGCAGATGCGCCGCAGACAGATGATGCAGAAGGTATCACGGATTTCCCTGTGTGTGGTAATCAGCCTTCTTTTTCTTGCGCTTATCTGGAAATTTGCGGGAGCGCAGCTTGCGAAAAAAGGAATTGTACTGAGTAATGACACAGCCGCAAAGACGGTGAGCGAGACGGCGCCGGAGGCGGAGGACGGATCGGGAAATGCGGGAATTAAGAAGCTTGCGGAGACTACGCCGCCGAATGAGACGCCGGGATGGCAGTACAGCTCGTCGGGCTGGTGGTACGCAACGGATGCCACAACGTACTACGTCAACGGCTGGGCAGATATCGACGGAAACCAGTACCATTTTGATTCCAATGGTTACATGGCGACCGGCTGGAAAGCGATCGGCGGAAAAGGCTGTTACTTTGATGACCAGGGTGTTTACCAGCCAGACCGCAACGGCGCGATGATGGTAGCCCTGACCTTTGATGACGGCCCAGGCGTCTATACCAGCACGCTTCTCGATACGCTGGAGCAGTACGGGGCACAGGCGACGTTCTTTATGCTCGGCAGCAACGTGGAAAAATACGGTGCAGATGTGATCCCGCGCATGGCGGCGATCGGCTGTGAGCTTGGAAACCACTCCTATGCGCATCCGAATATGAAAGAACTGAGCACCGACGACGGCCTTGCCCAGTTCCAGATGACAGATGATCTGATCGCCCAGTACAACAACGGACAGGGTGCAACTGTCATCCGTTTCCCGTATGGAAACAGCACCGATGAACTGCTCGCATCCATCGGCCGCCCGAGCATCATGTGGGATGTCGATACCCTGGACTGGCAGACGAAAAATGTACAGGCAAACATCAGCGCCGTTCTCGACAGTGTAAGCCCGGGAGACATTATCCTGATGCATGATATCCACGAGACGACCGTAGAATCGTGTGCAACGATCGTGCCGGAGCTGATCAACCGCGGGTATGAGCTTGTCACGATTCATACTCTTGCAGCGGCAAACGGCGTGGATCTTGCAGCGGGAGAGACGTATTACGGCTTCCATGGCGGAACGACAAACGAATAGAAAACAGAATAGAAAAACGACAAAGAACCGCCGGTTTACTCTCAAATCAAGAGTAAACCGGCGGTTCTTATGTCGTTTTATAAAAATTTATTTCATTGCCGCTCTCTTACGAAGTCTGGAATCCAGCTCTTTCTTACGGATACGTAAGGAAACCGGAGTAACCTCAAGAAGCTCGTCCTTGTCGATGAAGTCCAGAGCCTGCTCCAGGGAAAGGATTCTCGGCGGAGTCAGACGCAGTGCCTCGTCGGAGGAAGAAGTACGGGTGTTGGTCAGGTGTTTCGTCTTGCAGACGTTCAGCTCGATATCCTCGGCTTTGCCGTTCTGTCCGATAACCATACCGGCGTAAACCTTCTCGCCAGGTCCGATGAACAGAGTACCGCGCTCCTGTGCGGAATACAGACCGTAGGTAACGGACTCGCCTGCCTCGAATGCGATCAGAGAACCCTGCTTACGGTATTCAATATCACCTTTGTACGGTGCGTAATCTTCAAACTCGGTATTCAGGATACCAGTTCCTTTGGTGGAGGTCATGAAGATTCCACGGAAACCGATCAGGCCTCGTGCCGGGATTTCAAACTCCAGACGGGTAGAACCATCGCTTGCGCGGCTCATGCCGTGAAGCTCGCCCTTACGCTCGCTGAGGAGCTGGATGACCGTACCGGAAAACTCGTCCGGAACATCAACGTAAGCGATTTCCATTGGCTCGAGTTTGCGTCCGCGCTCGTCTTCTTTGTAGATAACCTCTGCCTTACTTACTGCGAACTCATATCCCTCGCGGCGCATATTCTCGATCAGGACGGACAGATGCAGCTCTCCACGGCCGGAAACCTTGAAGCAGTCTGCGGAATCGGTCTCCTCGACACGGAGGGAAACGTCGGTGTTCAGCTCACGCATCAGACGGTCGCGCAGGTGGCGGGAAGTTACGTATTTACCTTCTTTACCGGCCAGCGGGCTGTCGTTTACGATGAAGTTCATGGAAATAGTCGGCTCAGAGATCTTCTGGAACGGGATGGAAACCGGGTTGTCCAGATCACCGCAGAGCGTATCTCCGATATGGATATCCGGGATACCGGAAACCGCAACGATCGAACCGATGCCTGCTTCAGTAACCTCTACTTTTTTCAGGCCGTCAAACTCATACAGTTTGCTGACCTTTACTTTTTTCTTCTTGGTCAGATCGTGGTGGTTGACCAGCATAACGTCCTGATTCACGTGGATCGTTCCGTTTTCAACTTTGCCGACACCGATACGTCCAACGTATTCGTTGTAGTCGATGGTGCTGATCAGAAGCTGTGTACCTGCCTCCGGATCTCCGGTCGGAGCCGGGATGTATTTCAGAATGGTCTCGAACAGAGGAGTCATATCCTTCGGGGTATCGTTCAGATCGAGTACCGCATGGCCCATCTTTGCGGATGCGTACAGAAAAGGACAGTCAAGCTGTTCGTCGGATGCGTCGAGGTCCATCAGAAGCTCGAGCACTTCGTCGATAACTTCATCCGGGCGTGCTTCCGGGCGGTCGATCTTGTTGATGCAGACGATAACGGACAGATCCAGCTCCAGTGCTTTTTTCAGCACGAATTTGGTCTGCGGCATAGCGCCCTCGAATGCGTCTACAACCAGAATAACGCCGTCTACCATTTTCAGAACTCGCTCAACCTCGCCGCCGAAGTCCGCATGGCCCGGGGTGTCGATGATGTTGATTTTCGTTCCTTTGTAGTAAACTGCTGTATTTTTGGAAAGAATGGTGATTCCACGCTCACGCTCGATATCGTTCGAGTCCATGACACGTTCCTGAACCTCCTGATTGGCACGGAAAACGCCGCTCTGTTTCAGAAGCTCGTCTACCAGTGTAGTTTTACCATGATCGACATGGGCGATGATGGCAACGTTTCTTACATCTTCTCTCGTTGTTTTCATTTCTTCATTCCTCTTCCTATGGGTTGACCCTGCCGGGTTCAATTTTTCAAAATTTCAAGCCGGCTGGGAATGTTTATCACAGCACAAAGGCAGGTGCCTTGCCGTTTTGTCTCTGCTGGATGCCTGCCTATCTGAACTATTATAACACAGAACAGAGAAAAAAAACAGGGAAGATGTGACATTTTTTGTATTGCAATGGTAGAAAATACGAAGCATGTGGTGCGGTTTTTACAGAAACATATACAAAAAATTGGGCAGAATGCTGATTTGAATAGAAATAAAAAAATCTGGAAAAAAGTGGTTCTGAAAAAGAAATGTGGTTCATACATTAGGATTATAGATCAGCAAAGTACCGATCAGAAATCAATATTCAGAAAGAAAAGACAAAGGAAGGGGATTTTCATTATGGCAGACAAGATGATTGAAAACAATCAGGTGGTTATCATGGGAGAGATTGTCTCCCCGTTTACATTCAGCCATCAGGTATTCGGAGAGGGCTTTTACCTCGTCGATGTGATGGTCAAGCGGTTGAGTGAATCACAGGATATCATTCCGGTGATGGTCTCCGAGCGGCTGGTGGACGTATCACAGGATTACCAGGGTGAGTGGATCTGCATCAGCGGTCAGTTCCGGTCCTACAACCGCCACGAGGAGAAGAAGAACCGTCTGGTGCTCTCCGTATTTGCGCGGGAATTAAGCTTCGGGGAGGAAGAGGACGATTCCGTCAAATCCAACCAGATTTACCTCGATGGATACATATGTAAACCGCCGGTCTACCGGAAAACACCTCTGGGAAGAGAGATCGCCGACCTTCTGATCGCGGTCAACCGTCCGTATGGAAAATCAGATTATATCCCGTGCATCTGCTGGGGACGGAATGCGCGGTATGCCTCTGCGTTTGCCGTGGGCGGCCACGTTCTCATCTGGGGACGGATCCAGAGCCGGGAATATATGAAGCGGCTGAGCGAGACGGAAATGGAAAAGCGGACCGCATATGAGGTTTCGGTGAGCAAGCTGGAATACAGTGAGAATTGAAGCCAAGATCCGCTGTTGACAAGAAAATTTAATAATGCTATAGTAAAAGCAGAACTGAAGTGGATAGAGGTCGCATTACTTCAAGAGTACCTTTTCGGATGCCTCAGCAGCAAAAGAAGAAGAGGAAAAGGGAAGAATGCCGAAGGACATCCGGCGCTGAACCGGAATGCTCCTGGGCGCAGGTTGAAAAAATCTGCGACTGTCATCGAGAGATGGAGAGCTATCTGATCATAGATACTGCGTATGTGTGAATTTGGAGGCGATCTTATCGGGGATGAGACGCCTCTTTTTTTGCGGAAAGATAAGATTTCCGCGAAGCCCCTGCTCCGGCGCATGAATTGTTTCTATAGTGATCTGATATGACATACAGGAGGAAAAAAAGAATGTCTATTTTTAAAGGCGCAGCCGTTGCAATTATTACACCGATGACCGAAACACAGGAAGTGAATTACGAGAAACTCGGAGAAATTATCGAGGAGCAGATCGCAGGCGGAACCGACGCGATCGTCATCTGCGGAACAACAGGTGAGGCTTCCACCCTGTCTCACGAGGAGCATCTCGATACCATCAAATATACCGTAGAAAAAGTAAACCACAGAATCCCGGTTATCGCAGGTACAGGTTCCAACAGCACCGAGACAGCCATCTATCTGTCCCAGGAAGCAGAGAAATACGGCGTGGACGGACTTCTTCTCGTTTCTCCGTATTACAATAAAGCAACCCAGAAAGGTCTGATCGCACACTTTACCGCCATTGCCAACAGCGTCAAAGTGCCGATCATCCTTTACAACATCCAGGGAAGAACCGGCGTGAACATTGCACCGGAAACGATCGCTTACCTGTTCAACAACGTAGAGAATATCGTCGCAGTCAAAGAGGCTTCCGGCAATATCTCCCAGGTCGCAAAAATCATGCAGCTGACCGACGGAAAGATCGACCTGTACTCCGGAAACGACGATCAGGTTGTGCCGATCCTTTCCCTTGGCGGAAGCGGCGTCATCTCCGTTCTTTCCAATGTAGCACCGCGTGAGACCCACGATATGGTACAGAAATTCCTCGACGGCGATGTGGCTGGTGCAAGAGAAATCCAGCTGAGAGCCCTGCCGCTCATCGATGCCCTGTTCTGCGAAGTAAACCCGATTCCGGTAAAAGCAGCGCTGAACCTGATGGGCAAAGAGGTTGGCCCGCTTCGTCTGCCGCTGACCGAGATGGAGCCGCAGAACCAGGAGCGCCTGGCAAAGGCTATGAAAGATTTTGGAATCAAACTGGCTTAAGTTAAGAATACACGAAGTAAAGAAGGAAAAAGACAATGGTTAAAATTATTATGCATGGCTGCAACGGCCATATGGGACAGGTCATCACCGGCCTGGTAAAAGAAGATGCAAACGCAGAAATCGTAGCCGGAATCGATATGAACGACAACGGCCAGAACGATTACCCGGTATTCAAAAGCCTGGCAGAATGCGATGTTCCGGCGGACGTAGTCGTTGACTTCTCTTCCTATAAGGCAGCAGATGCTCTGATGGATGCCTGCAAGGAGAAAAAACTTCCGCTCGTCCTCTGCACCACAGGCCTCACCGAGGATCAGCTCAGAAAAGTGCAGGAGACCAGCAAAGAAATCCCGGTTCTCCGCTCTGCAAATATGTCCCTTGGTGTGAATACACTGATGAAACTGGTACAGGCAGCTGCAAAAGTGCTTGCCGAAGCAGGCTTTGATATGGAGATCGTGGAGAAACACCATAAACTGAAATGCGACGCCCCGAGCGGAACCGCCATCGCCCTGGCAGACAGCCTGAACGAGGCAATGGACAACCAGTACCACTACGTATACGACAGAAGCCAGCGCCACGAGCAGCGTGACCCGAAAGAAATCGGAATCTCTGCTGTACGCGGCGGCACGATCGTCGGCGACCACGACGTCATCTTCGCAGGCCCGGACGAGGTTGTTACCCTGTCCCACAGAGCATATTCCAAAGGTGTCTTTGGAAAAGGCGCGGTAGAGGCTGCAAAATTCCTGGCTGGAAAACCGGCCGGTATGTATGATATGCAGGATGTGATTGCTGCGAAGTAAGGCAGAAGCAGGAAATAGAAAAGATAAAAAGAAGGCAGGCTGTGTGCAGTTGCACAGCCTGCCTTCTTTGCCAAGCATATCAATAATTGGTCCAGTGAACCAATTTTGATTCGAGCTGCTTTTCTGTTTTAGCCAATGAGTTTTTTCACTTATGAAATCTATTTCAGCTCCCGTTCCGCTTTTTCCCAGATTTCTTCGTCAAGATCAGTCAGCGCCAGTGCATCCGCAAGTTCCCGCACCCGTTTTACCGTGAGATAAAAGTAATTGATGCCGCAGGTCAGCGTCCGCTTTAAGGAACGGGCGAGTACATTGCCATGCGTTTCCAGTTCAGCGCGGTCGAATTCGGCGAGGTAGCCTTCGAGATCGTAGGGGATCTGGAAGAGTTCTGTCTGCCAGGTATTGTTTTCCAGCGTCAGAATCGCGAAGTGTGCATGACCGCCGACACCATCAAGCGCAAGACCAAGGGAGCCTGGATTCAGATACGTTTTTCCGGCGTATTCTTTCTGCTCCTGCTTGTGGCTGTGGCCGCCGAGCAGGATAGCGGCATCAAGATATTCCAGATGAGAAAGCAGGAGTTCCGGATGCAGTCCGAAATTCCCACGGATTTCACCAGGTGCGCCGTGGCAGAGCCGAAGTGCCGGGAAAAGGGATTCACGGCAGGTGTCCGGTGTAACTTCTTCCTGCGGCACAAAAACAGGAATCAGATGGCCCGTTTCATCCATTTTTCCAATCAGAACACCGTCTGTCGGCAGCTGCTCAAAAAATTCCAGATCCTGCGCGGTAAGATTCCGAAACGTGTAATCCAAAAGCCCGCTCGTCGAAGAACCCGTCTTCCAGTTCTGCGGGCACCAGAGATTCTCCAATAGATATTCCTCCCGGTTTCCGCGAACCAGATAGCATGGAAACTCATCCTGCATTTCACGGAGCGCCTCCATCATCCTCTGCGGAAACGGCCCATCCGTCACAAAATCCCCAAGCCCGATGATACCGTCAATTTGCTGCTCGCGAAGAAACGCCATCACCTCCGAAAGCGCATAATAATTCCCATGAAGATCACTGATTACTGCTAATTTCATGTATTGTCCTTTCTATGTTGAATTTGTAAAAATGCGAGATACTGTCTTGATTTTATCAAATGGTGAGAAGGAACGCAATTTAAAAATCTGCTGACAGAAAAAGCATGTTGTGATAAGATCAAAGACAGAGAATTTCGAATATCTTTACTGTCGGAGGAAATATATGATTAATCGGGAAGACATGCTGGAGCTGACGAGGAGAATGACGCCGGCGCGGACTTCGTTTGTGCGGATGGCGGGATGTTATACGGATTCGGATGGGGAGTATGACGGCAGTTTTAACATTCATTTTCTGAAGCTGTCCGGTTCGGAAAAGGCCAGGAATCTGGCAATCGCCAAGAAAATTCCGTTTGCGGAATCGAATGAGAAGCTGCGGGAATACCGTTTTCCGGAAGAAACGCAGGGTGCGGGCAGTATCTGGCAGATGCTGATGGCGCTGCGTGAGTGCGGGCTGAAAAATGATGCACTGCTGGAAACGTTTTATGATATCCTCATTGAAGGATTGCAGATTCACGGAGCCTATGCCATTTACATGTTTTACGACCGGTACGATATTCCTGCGAAAACCTCTGATAAAGAGCGTTTGGGGGAATCCGAGGAGATGTTCCCCTATCTGATCTGCGCTGTCTGCCCGCTGGTCGGGGAATACGAGCCGGGAAATCCTATTTGTGGATTCCTGTTCCCGGCCTTTGTGGACCGGAGCGGCGATCTGGAACGGATTGATATTTATGCAGAGCGTGCGGCATGGGGCGATCGGATGGCCGGTATTCTTGGTGCGAAGGGCAGAAAATTCAGCAGCGGTCTGTAAAACTATGAGAAACACGCTCCGCGAGTTTCTCAAGTTATCGCGGCAGTCGCCAAGGTCGCGTGCAAGCACGGACTTTGGCTCGTTGCCCGCGTAAATAAAAATTGACGGATCAAACCAGGTGCTGACGTGCCTGACAGTAAAAAACTTCCCGGCGAACCTGCATGTATCGTTCGCCAAGGGAAGTTTTTTTAACCGAATCAAGCAAGTCCCCTGCTTCTATTGCGTGAAGCAATAAGCAGTGGGTTGGGACTTGCTTGTATTAGGAGTGGTACAAGCCACTCCTGATAAGCTGCGAAGCAGCTATTCGGTTATGAGCAAGTAGCGAAGCGGATTGCGAATATCCGCTTTGACTACGGGAGCAGCAGAACTGCATATTTACTGTGCCATCCCCGCCCCATTCTGTGTAGTTGCCCCGTTTTCCTGCGGATTCTGAGTCTCATTGCTACCGCCGCTTACCACATCATCCACCGCGCGGCCAACATCCTCAACGCCATCACCGACACCGCGGGTCACATCTTCCGCCGCGTCACCGACATCATCCCCAAGGGTATTTCCATCCCCGGTATTCGCGCCGTTTGCATTCCCGTCGGTGCCCTCCGTCACATCATTTACGTTGTCATTTGCCGGCATCTCTGTCGTATTGACATCGTTTCTGTTATCTGTCTGCCCCATGTCGCTCTCCGTGTTGGTATTGCCGTTCCCCGCATCGTTTGTGGTGTTGTTTCCGCAGGCCGTCATCCCGGCCAGTAACCCCGCCAATGCCAGCGTCATACACACTTTTCTGATTTTTCTCATCTTCAAAAATCTCCTTTCCCTAACAGTGTCTGGACAGTTGCTAGTATTTGAAGAATGCCGGAAAATATACAAAAAAGAAGCAGCCGTCACAAATCTTGACAAAAATCAGTTTTATGGAAGCTTTGCGGCGGGCTGGCAGCGGAGTAAAAATTGTGATATGATAGCAGCAGAATTCAACAAAGGAGAGACAGAAGATGAAAGAAGAACTGAAGAAATCCCTCCGCACCTACGGAGCTCTGCTGCTGCTCGGCGTCACCGGCGTTCCGATGGGCGCGGCAGTCGGTCTGATCGAGGCGCTGTTCTGCCGTCTGCTGCTGAAAGTAACGGCCATCCGTGTGGCGCATCTTTTCTGGTGTCTGCCGTTTCTCGCCGTGGCAGGTCTTGTGATTGTAATCGTCAATCAGAAATTCGGCGGCAAGGGAACGAAGGGCATGAGTCTGATTTTCGATGTGGCGTATGAAGAAGAAGAGGAGCTTCCGCTCCGCATGATCCCGCTGGCAATGCTTTCGACAACGCTGACCCACCTGTTCGGCGGAAGTGCCGGACGTGAGGGCGTTGCGGTACAGATCGGCGCAGTATTTTCCTATTTTGCAGGAAAGAAACTGCCGTTCAAAAATGCTCCTGGAATCTTTCTGGTGACAGGAATAGCAGCCGGCTTTGCGGGCATGTTCGGGACACCGATTGCGGCTGTGATCTTTGCAGTGGAAGTGCTCGCTGCCGGAGAAATGCGGTATGAAGCGCTGCTTCCTGCATTTACAGCATCCTTTTCCGCGAGCGCTGTGGCTTCCCTGCTTGGAATCCACAAAGAAAATCTGACGATCCACATCAGCGAAAGCCTGACACCATTTCTGCTGGTACGCCTGATTACACTCGGTATCATCTTTGGAATCACAGGCGGCCTCTTTGCGTGGTGTCTGAAACGTACGAAAAAATATCTCGGTGAAAAAATCAAAAATCCGCTGGTACGCGTTTTTTCCATCGGTGTTGTCTTAAGTATTCTGTTTCTGGTTCTGTACCGCGGACGGTACTGCGGCTTTGGAACGAATCTTGTCGAGGCAGTTTTTACGGGAAAGAAAGTGTACGCCTATGACTGGGCGCTGAAATTTATTCTGACGGTATTGACGCTGTCTGCCGGTTTCCAGGGCGGCGAGGTGACGCCGCTGTTTACCATCGGAGCAACCCTGGGCGCAGTCCTCGGCAGTCTGTTCGGCATTCCGGTGGAACTTTCTGCGGCGCTTGGCTACGCTGCTGTTTTCGGCGGCGGAACGAATACACTGCTGGCCGCTATCTTCATCGGCGGCGAAATTTTCGGTTACGATTATCTGCCGTATTTCTTCATTGTCTGCACGGCCGCCTACGTATTTAACCGCAACAGCTCGATCTATTCCCGCCAGAAATTGACGAAGTACAGCTGCTGATCAGGAGGAATCCTGATAGAAAATGGTCTTTTAGACAGAAAATCACACAATCCGCGTCAACCCGTGTCATACCGTTACGTTACGACACGGGTTGACGCGTTTCCGGGAATAAGGTTATACTAGAGGTATCATATACGAAAAAGGAGTAATGAATTATGAAAGGTATCGTACTTGCCGGAGGCTCCGGCACACGTCTTTATCCGTTAACTATGGTAACATCCAAACAGCTTCTCCCGATCTATGACAAGCCGATGATCTACTATCCGCTGTCTGTTCTGATGAACGCAGGCATCCGTGATATCCTGATCATTTCCACCCCGCAGGACACCCCGCGTTTCGAGGCACTGCTCGGTGACGGCCATCAGTTCGGTGTACAGCTTTCCTACAAGGTACAGCCAAGCCCGGACGGACTGGCACAGGCCTTCATCATCGGCGAGGAGTTCATCGGGGATGATTCCGTTGCCATGGTGCTCGGCGACAACATCTTCTTCGGACACGGTCTGAACAAACGCCTGAAAGCAGCAGTAGAAAACGCTGAGACCGGAAAAGGCGCAACCGTATTCGGCTATTATGTAGATGATCCGGAGCGTTTCGGAATCGTAGAATTTGACTCCGAGGGAAAAGCCATCTCCATCGAAGAGAAACCGGAGAAACCGAAATCAAACTATTGTGTTACAGGTCTGTACTTCTATGACAACAAAGTCGTAGAGTATGCAAAGAACCTGAAACCGTCACCGCGCGGAGAGCTTGAGATCACCGACCTGAACCGGATCTATCTGGAAGACGGCAGCCTGAACGTTGAGCTTCTCGGACAGGGCTTCACCTGGCTGGATACCGGTACACATGAGAGCCTGGTAGAGGCAACCAACTTCGTAAAAACCATCGAGACCCATCAGCACCGCAAGATTGCGTGCCTCGAGGAGATCGGTTACCTGAACGGCTGGATCGGCAAAGACCAGCTTCTGACCGACATCGAGCCGCTGAAGAAAAATCAGTACGGTCAGTATCTGATGGATGTGATGAACGGAAAATATATCGACAAATAAAAGCGAACAGCGTTGAAGAAAACTGCCCCGGAAGAAAAATCCGGGGCAGTTTTTGAAAAAAGTGCTTGACCATGACATAACGTCATCCTTTATACTCATGGTACAAACAGAAAATCAGACTGAAAAACAAGAGACAGACAAAACATAACGATAACAAAATCAGAAAAAAGGAGAACCATTATGAGAGTATTTGTAACAGGTGTAAAAGGCCAGCTCGGCCATGACGTCATGAATGAACTTGCAAAACGCGGTCATGAAGGAATCGGCGTTGATATTGAAGAAATGGATATCACCGATGCAGAAAGCGTAAGAAAAGTCATTACCGAAGCAAACCCGGATGTCGTAATCCACTGTGCAGCATGGACCGCGGTAGACCTTGCTGAGGATGATGACAAAAAAGAAAAAGTACATCAGGTCAATGCAGTCGGAACCGAGAACATCGCAAAAGTCTGCCATGACCTTGACTGCAAAATGATCTACATCTCCACCGACTACGTATTCGACGGCCAGGGCACCCGCCCGTGGGAGCCGGATGATGAGCGTCATCCGCTGAACGTATACGGCCAGACGAAATGCGAGGGAGAGCTCGCGGTAGAGAAATGGGTGAAAAAATTCTACATCGTCCGCATCGCATGGGTATTCGGCGTGAACGGAAAGAACTTCATCAAGACCATGCTGAACCTTGGAAAGACACACGATCATCTGACTGTTGTAGATGATCAGGTAGGAAGCCCGACCTACACCTACGACCTGTCCCGCCTGCTTGTCGACATGGCAGAGAAAGAGAACTACGGCCGCTACCATGCAACAAACGAGGGACTCTGCTCCTGGTATGAGTTCGCCTGCGAGATTTTCAAACAGGCCGCTGAGATCGATCCGGCTTACGGAAAAGTAAGTGTATCACCGGTAAGCTCTGACCAGTACCCGGCAAAAGCAAAACGTCCGTCCAACAGCCGCATGAGCAAAGAGAAACTGACCGAGAACGGATTCGAAAAACTGCCGACCTGGCAGGATGCGCTGCACAGATATCTGCGCGAGATCGAATTCTGATAGAAACCCCGAAAATAACGCAAAAAAGCAGTGCTGAATTTTTTTATCCTCTTCCGGCAAGAAGACACGTTCTGCGGTGGGAGATGAATTTGGTTTCTGAGATTGCTATAAACATTTCCAATATGCGGAGTTCCCAGGTAAAACGGGGGCTCCTTTTTCTTATGCCAAACCCATGCATTCAACAGGGAGAATGCCCTTTTTTCTTTTGTGAATATTGACAGAAAATGCCGTTAAAATTCTCACATTGGATCCGGGTATTTCTGTTGACATTTGAACATGAAATTGCCATTATGAAAGCAGAATCTTTACGTATCCGGCAGGGGGCAGGAACGTGAAGATGACAAAAGAAGGCATGGGGGATGAAGCAATGAAAAAGAGTCTGTTTTACCGGGCAAAAAAGATGCCGCCATCTGCGCAGATCATGCTGCTGTTTGCCGTCGAGGGTGTATTTCTGCAATATATCACATCGATCAACGGTTTCGGCCTGAATCTGTATGCGACAAACATGGGTGCAACCGACAGTCAGATCGGTATTATCCAGATGGTGCCGAACATTGTAGCGTGTGCAGCACTGCTGCCGCTTGGAATTCTGGCGGATCGTCTGAAGTCGACAAAGACGATACCGATGCTTACGCTTCTTGTGATGTGTGCCGGCTATGCATTTCTTGGAAGTGTACCGGCACTCGGCGAGAGACGTATGGAGCTGTTTTTTGTATCACTGGCATTTACTGCAGGGGCACTTGCTATTTACAATGCGCAGTGGCAGGCAATGTTCGGTGCTGCGGTTTCACTGCGGCAGCGAAACGATGTCTATGCCTTTCGGAATCAGTTCATGTTTGTGATTGGCATTCTTGCACCGGTGATCTGCGGGATTCTGATGGGAAGATGCCACACGGCCGATGGAAAGCTTCTGGTACTCCGAAGCTTCTTTTATCTGTGTGCTGTCTGTGTTCTGCTGCAGGCCGCTGCAATCAAAAAAATTCCGGTGAAACAGCAGGAGGAGGGAAAGGCTCCGGCAGAAGCGGGGAAGGCATCCTCACGTTTTTCTGTTTCTGATCTGCTGGAGGCGATCACAAGCGTGGGGAAAAATAAAGCATTGCGCTGGTTTTTCGTGCCGGTGGTCTTTTTCTATATCACCTGGCAGCTTGACTGGAGCATGTGGTATTTAGGACAGGTCAAATATTGCAAAATGTCGGAGATGACACTTTCCATCTGCAACGGTGTTTTCAATATCGGCCAGCTTGCGGCAGTTGGAATGATCGCGAAGGTTGTCCGGAAAAAATCGCCGGATTTTGCACTGATTTCCGCCGGGATCGGTCTTTGCTTCTGCCCGGTTATTATGATTCTGGTTCCACATTTACCGTTGGCGTACCGAGGGGTTACTTTTATTGTTCTGATGACGGTTCTGAACGCTCCACAGTGTGCCGTTGCACTCTGCACGGTACAGATTCTTTTAAATGCCGCACCGGAAAAGAACCGTTCGCTTTTGATCAGCCTCTTTACGATGATGACGACGCTGACCAACAGTGTTCTGCCGTTGCTTGGTGTCCGTCTGTATACGGCACTTGGGGCAGATCTTACGGCACTGTACCGGTTCAACCTGATAGATCTTGGGGTTCGCATTTTATCCACATTCGGGCTGATATGGCGTTATCAGAAGGCGAAAAAAGATGACTTTCTGACAAAGATTTCGGATTGAGACGGGCCGTAAAAGCCGAAAATAACATTTACAACAGGAACGATATCGTGTATGATAAATGTGGCTTTCTTTGCACGTATGGAAAAGAGAAGCGCAAAAAGGAGTTTAAACAATGAAATGGAATAAATTTACATTAAAAACAAGATCGGAAGTGGAAGACATTGTGATCTCCACTCTGGCCGATGTGGGAATCGAAGGCGTGGAAATTCAGGACAAACAGCCTTTGACCGAGAGCGACAAACAGCAGATGTTCGTGGATATCATGCCGGATATTCCGGATGACGATGGCATTGCCTACCTGAATTTTTACCTCGATGTGGATGAGGACAAGGAGAAGGTTCTTGCAGATGTCCGCGCGGCACTTGCAGAAATGCAGGAGTTCCTGGACCTTGGAGAGTGCACCATCACAGAGTCTGAGACAGAGGACAAGGACTGGATCAACAACTGGAAACAGTATTTCAAACAGTTCTATGTGGACGACATTCTGATCATCCCGTCCTGGGAGGAAGTAAAGCCGGAAGACCGGGATAAAATGATCATCCATATCGATCCGGGCACAGCCTTTGGAACGGGTATGCATGAGACAACACAGCTTTGCATCCGTCAGTTAAAGAAATATGTGACAAAGGATACCGAGCTGCTTGATGTCGGAACCGGAAGCGGTATTCTTTCGATTATTGCACTGAAGCTTGGTGCGCGTCATGCGGTCGGAACAGACCTCGATCCGTGTGCGGTTCCTGCGGTTGAGGAAAACAAAGAAGTCAATGGAATTCCGGTAGAAGCTTTTGATATGATGATCGGAAATATCATTGATGACAAAGAAGTACAGGACAGAGTCGGATACGAGAAATACGATATCGTTACCGCCAATATTCTTGCAGATGTTCTCGTTCCGCTGACGCCGGTAATCGTACACCAGATGAAGCCGGGCGCTGTTTATATCACATCCGGCATTCTCGATGTGAAAGAGGAAGTTGTCAAAGAGGCAGTCGTTGCAGCGGGACTTGAAGTGGTTGAAGTTACACATCAGGGCGAATGGGTTTCTGTTACAGCAAGAAAACCGATGTAAATTAAGAAAAGCGAAACACCAGAAGAGAAAGAGAACAGATTCATGTACCGTTTTTTTGTAGAAGAAAGTCAGATTTATGACGGCACTGTCCACATCACGGGCAGTGACGTTAATCACATCAAAAATGTGCTCCGCATGCGGCCGGGCGAAAAAATACTGGTCAGTACCGGAGGCGAAAAGGAATATCATTGTGCCGTTTCGGATTTCCCGGAAGGGGAGGTTCTTGCCGCAGTAGAAGAAGTCACAGCAGCAGACAGAGAACTCCCGTCCGGAATTGTACTGTTTCAGGGTCTGCCAAAAGGTGACAAAATGGAACTGATCATCCAAAAAGCAGTGGAACTTGGTGCGACGGAAATTGTTCCGGTGGAGATGAAACGCTGCGTTGTGAAGCTGGACCGGAAAAAGGCGGAAAAGAAAGCAGAGCGTTGGCAGACGATCGCGCTTGGTGCGGCAAAGCAGTCCAAACGGATGCAGATTCCGACGGTACACATGCCTGTTACATTTCAGCAGGCGCTTGCAATGATGGCAGAATCAGACGTTCGCCTGATGCCGTATGAGAACGCAGAGGGGATGGAAGGAACGAGAAGAATTCTGGAATCCATTGAACCGGGTGAATCTATTGCGATCCTGATCGGACCGGAGGGCGGCATCGACGAAGCGGAAGTGGAAATGGCCATGAAGGAAAAGGTAGAGCCGATTACGCTCGGAAAGCGCATTCTGCGCACGGAAACGGCCGGAATGACCGTGCTTTCCATTCTGGTGTATCTTTTAGAAGGAAGGGAACGAACAAGATAATGGAAGCATATCTGGACAATTCCGCAACCACCTGTGTTTATCAGGAAACCGCAGATCTCGTCTGTGATCTGATGGTAAATCATTATGGAAATCCGTCTGCGATGCATCAAAAAGGGGTAGAAGCAGAACAATATATCAGAACCGCCCAGGAAACGCTGGCAAAGATTCTGAAAGTCAAAGAAAAAGAAATTTTCTTTACCTCCGGTGGCACAGAGTCCGACAACTGGGCGCTCGTCGGAACAGCAATGGCAAATAAGAGAACGGGAAACCACATCATCACAAGCGCGATCGAGCACCCGGCCGTGTCGGCACCGCTGGCATTTCTGGAGGAGCAGGGATTCCGTATTACGCGCCTGCCGGTAAATAAAGAAGGCCTTGTGGATGTGAACGAACTCGAAGAAGCGATCACACCGGAGACGATTCTCGTTTCGATTATGTATGTCAACAATGAGATCGGTTCTGTTGAGCCAATCGGGGAGATCGGACGCAGAATCAAGGCGAAAAATCCGAAAACGTATTTTCATGTCGATGCGATCCAGGCGTTCGGCAAATACCGGATTTATCCGAAACGGATGGGCATCGACATGCTCTCCGTGAGCGGCCACAAGATCCACGGACCGAAGGGAAGCGGCTTTTTATATATTGATGAGAAAGTAAAAATCCGTCCGCTGATCTTAGGCGGCGGCCAGCAGAACGGCATGCGTTCCGGAACCGACAATGTGCCGGGCATCGCAGGCCTTGCGAAATCCGCTGAGATCGTTTACAGGCATTTTGACGAGCAGACTGCGCAGATGCGTGCCTGTAAACACCGTCTGATCGAAGGCTTGCGGGAGCTGGACGATGTGGTCATCCATGGCATGCCGGAAGAAGAGGGTGCGCCGCAGATTGTCAATGCATCGTTCTTAAATGTGCGTAGTGAAGTGCTGCTGCACACGCTGGAGGACCGCCAGATCTACGTTTCCGCCGGAAGCGCCTGCTCATCACACAAGAGAGCCGGAAGCCCGACGCTGACTGCCATCGGCGCATCGAAAGCCGAGATGGAGTCTGCCGTGCGGTTCAGCTTCAGCGAATTTACGACACTGGAACAGATTGATTACACCCTGGATACGCTGCGCGAGGTACTGCCGATGCTGCGCAGATTTACCAGGAAATAATAGAAAGAGGAAAATTATGATTACAATACAGCCGGAAATTGAAATCCTGAGCACCGAATCCTACGAGGATATGCTGCGCCGGATCGAGAAAATCGGAAGAGTCTGCTACAAGAGCGAGGAGCGCATTGGAGAAGGCACTGCAGAGAAATTCATTGCAGGCATCATCAAACGCGGCCATGAATCCGTCATTGAGCACGGCTCCATCACCGTAAAAGTAACGTGCGACCGCGGCGTGACCCATGAGATCGTCCGCCACCGTATCGCAAGCTACAGCCAGGAGAGCACCCGCTACTGCAACTATTCGAAAGATAAATTTGGAAACCAGATCACCTGTATCGATCTGGCAACCGGATTTTCCTATGATCTGGACGACGAGAACGACCGTAAAAAATACGAGGTATGGCAGAAAGCAATGGAAGCTGCAGAGCAGTATTACTTCCAGATGCTCGAACTCGGAGCAAAGCCGGAGGAGGCAAGAAGCATTCTTCCGAACTCTCTGAAAACCGAGATCGTCATGACCATGAACTTAAGAGAGTGGCGCCACTTTATCCGGCTTCGAAGCGCCAACGCCGCACATCCGCAGATGCGTCAGGTATCTGACCTGATCCTGAAGAAATTTTCTGAGGAATATCCTCTGTTCTTCCGTGATCTGGCTGAGAAAAAAGGAGAATAAAAAACGATGATGTACAAAGCATTTCTGGTAAAATATGCCGAGATCGGCATTAAAGGAAAGAACCGTCATCTGTTCGAGAAAGCGCTCTGCGTACAGATGGAGCACGCGCTTGCCCCGGTAGACGGAAATTTCCAGGTCACCCGTGAGATGGGACGAATCTATGTCAACACCGAAGGAGACTTTGATTACGAGGGCGCTGTCGATGCGCTGACAAGAGTTTTCGGTATCGCCGAGATCTGCCCGGTTGTCATTTTAGAGGACACCGGCTTTGAAGATCTGGCAGAGGCAGTGGTTTCCTACGTGAAAGAGCTGTACCCGACCGAGGAGAAAACCTTTAAGGTATGCGCACGCCGTGCGAACAAAAACTATCCGATGCACACAATGGAAGTCAACTGCGAGCTGGGCGGCCGCATCCTCGATGTCTGCCCGAACCTCAAAGTAGACGTTCACGAGCCGGATATCTATCTGAACGTCGAGCTGCGTCAGAAGATTTATCTGTACTGCGAGAGCATCGCAGGCCCTGGCGGTATGCCGGTCGGCACAAACGGACAGGCCATGCTGCTGCTTTCCGGCGGTATCGACAGTCCGGTTGCCGGATACATGATCGCAAAACGCGGTGTTAAGATTGATGCCGTTTACTTCCACGCTCCGCCGTACACCAGCGAGAGAGCCAAACAGAAGGTTGTGGATCTTGCAAAACTCGTTGCACGCTACAGCGGCCCGATCCGTCTGCATGTGGTCAACTTCACCGAGATCCAGCTTGCAATCTACGAAAAATGCCCGCACGACGAGCTGACCATCATCATGCGCCGTTATATGATGAAGATCGCAGAAGCGTTTGCACGTCAGGACAAATGCCTTGGCCTGATCACCGGAGAGAGTATCGGACAGGTGGCAAGCCAGACGATGCATTCCCTCGCCGTTACCAACGAAGTCTGCACCATGCCGGTCTTCCGTCCGCTGATCGGTTTCGACAAACAGGAGATCGTCGATATTTCCGAAAAAATCGGTACGTACGAGACATCTGTTCTGCCGTATGAGGACTGCTGCACGATCTTCGTTGCAAAGCATCCGGTGACAAAACCGAACCTGAATGTCATCAAATGCTCCGAGCGCCATCTGGACGACGTGATCGACGAGATGATGGAACGCGCAGTTTCTACCGCAGAGACGATCGAGGTCTGCTAAGGAAAACTTGCTTTAAAGAACAAAAAGGCCGGATCTTGTTTTGGGGGTTCTGAAAAACAAGATCCGGTCCTGATGATAAACAAAGACAAAAAAAGAGCCGCGGCGAGTGCGCGGCCCTTATGTTCTATCGTAATTATACAATGTACGGAGCAAGAACATCAAGTACGGTCTGAAGAGCATCTCCATCAGCATGGACGTTCAGGTCGATCGGTTTGGAAAGGTCGAGGCTGAAGATTCCCATGATGGATTTTGCGTCGATTACGTATCTTCCGGATACCAGATCGAAATCAAAATCGAATTTGGAAATGTCGTTGACGAAAGATTTTACTTTGTCGATAGAATTAAGAGAAATCTGTACTGTTTTCATGTTTGTAATCCTCCCTGTTATTTGGTTAACATTATTTATTACCCTCATTTAACAGCTTTATCTTACCGTCTGGAGGGGAAAAAGTCAATGCGAAAACATACAAAGATAAAGTGGAATCTTCGTGATTTTTAATAATAAAGATGAAGAAGAAAGGAGTATGGCATGAAAAAAACGGTAGCTTTGCATAATCTTGGGTGTAAAGTGAACGCATATGAGCTGGAAGCCATCCAGCAGCTCCTCGAAAACAGAGGGTACGAGATCGTGCCTTTTGCACCGGGAGCGGATGTTTACATTATCAATACGTGTACCGTGACGAACATTGCGGACCGGAAATCGCGGCAGATGCTGCACAAAGCGAAAAAGATGAATCCCGATGCGGTTGTCGTGGCCTGCGGCTGTTATGTGCAGGCGGCTGGGGAAAAACTCGAAGAGGATACGGCGATTGATCTGATCATCGGAAATAATAAGAAGAAAGATCTTGTGGATATTCTGGAAAACTTTCTGGCAGAACGTGAGGATGGTGGAAAACCATCCGACGCGGAGTGTAAGAGCTTCCTCGTGGATATGACACACAACCGTGAGTACGAGACACTCTCGATCAGCAAAACGGCGGAGCACACCCGCGCATTCCTGAAAGTACAGGATGGATGCAATCAGTTCTGTACTTATTGTATTATCCCGTACGCGCGCGGCAGAGTCAGAAGCCGCCGCCAGAGTGATGTGGTAGAAGAAGTAAAACGTCTGGTGGAGGCCGGATACCAGGAAGTCGTGCTGACCGGTATCCACCTTTCCTCCTACGGACTCGATTTCCCGGAGGGCGAAAAAGAGACGCTGCTCGACCTGATTCGCGCTGTTGATGCAGTGGATGGCATCAGAAGAATCCGTCTCGGATCACTGGAGCCGAGCATCATCACCGAAGAGTTTGCAGAGGCGATCGCCGCAATGCCGAAGGTGTGCCCGCATTTCCATCTTTCGCTGCAGAGCGGAAGCAATGGAACACTGAAGCGGATGAACCGGAAATATACCGCGGAAGAATACAAACACAAATGCGATCTGCTGCGTAAGGTATATGGAAATCCGGCGTTGACGACCGATGTGATTGTCGGTTTCCCGCAGGAGAGTGAGGAGGAGTTTGAAGAGTCGCGCGCCTTTGTCGAGGACATTCATTTCTTCGAGACTCACATCTTCAAGTATTCGAGAAGAGAAGGCACCCGCGCCGCAGCGATGGCAGGCCAGATTCCGGAGCAGGAGAAGACGAAGCGCAGCCACGTTCTGCTGGAACTGGACGAGAGACGGAGACAGGAATATATGGAAGGCTTCCTCGGAAAAGAGCTGGAAGTGCTCATGGAAGAAGAAGTTGAGATCGACGGCGTCCGTTACTGGACGGGACACACGAGAGAATATCTGCGCGTTGCTGTTCTTTCGGAAGAAAATCTCATGAATCAGATGGTGCTTGTCACTCCGACGAGAATCCATGGAAAAGACTGTCTGATGTAGGAAATGATACCAATCCGGAAGATCTGATAGAAAAAAGAGCCGGAACGAAAAAGTTCGTTGCACTTTTTGGGGGTTCGTGGTAGAATAGCCCGTGAGCCTGCAAAAAAAGGCGGGCAGACGAAGAAAAAAACAGCGGCTGGCAGAACGAACGAAGAAGTGAGGGATGTCGGCTGCTTTCGCGTCTAAAAAAAGTATAATCTGTAATTCGTAGTAATTCGTAATGAAATGTTCGGCCGCAGATGCGGCAAAGGGTAAAAATCGTGATCAAAGAAGAGATTGTCAGAGAACTTTATGCAATTGCAGGGGAAGATGCGGTACAGACCGCAGAACCGATGAAAAATCATACGACCTTCCGCGTGGGCGGTCCGGCAGATTATTTCGTCGCTCCTCATACAGAAGAAGAAATCAGAAAAATCGTGGCTCTCTGCGAAGAAAAAGAGATCCCGTGGTTCGTCACCGGAAACGGCAGCAATCTCGTTGTAAGTGACGAGGGCTACCACGGTGTGATTCTCTCGGTCTACAAAAACTTCCAGGGAATCGAAGTGGAGGAAAACAGAATCCGGGCGAAAGCCGGAAGCATGCTCGTCTCCATCAGCCAGGCGGCCAGAGAAGCCGGACTTTCCGGTATGGAGTTTGCCTCCGGAATCCCGGGAACGTTAGGCGGCGGTGTCCGGATGAACGCGGGAGCTTACGGCGGAGAGATGAAGGATATTGTGCAGAATGTCACTGTACTCACAAGAGAAGGTGAGATTTTGAAGCTGGAAAAAGAAGAGCTCGGCTTCGGCTACCGTGCCAGCGTCATCAAAGACAGAGGCTACGTCGTACTTGGAGCAGAACTTATGCTTGTTCCGGGAGATAAAGAAGAAATTCTTGCCCGCATGCAGGAATTGAAAAACAAGCGGGTAGAGAAACAGCCGCTCGAGTATCCGAGCGCCGGCAGCGCATTCAAGCGGCCGGAGGGCTATTTCGCAGGCAAGCTTGTGATGGATGCCGGACTTTCCGGTTACGCAGTCGGCGGTGCAAAGGTATCGGAAAAACACTGTGGCTTCCTGATCAATGCAGGCGGAGCAACCGCATCGGATGTGATGGAACTGATCCGTCAGATCCAGGCAAAAGTAAAAGAACAGTTTGGCGTACAGCTTGAGCCGGAAATCCAGTTCCTCGGGGAATTCTGATTTTCATTATCCACCAAAGGAGAAAAAACATGCGTTTTGTAATTGTGACCGGCATGTCCGGTGCGGGAAAAAGTACAGCGTTGAAAATGCTGGAGGACGCGGAATATTTCTGCGTCGATAACCTTCCGATCCCGCTGGTTGAAAAATTTGCACAGCTTACCGCTGACGGCACTTCCGGAGAAATCCAGAAGGTAGCAGTCGGAATCGATATCCGAAGCGGCCAGGCGCTCCCGGACCTGCAGAATGTTCTGGAGCGGATGAGCATCAACGGAATCTGCTATGAGATCCTGTTTCTGGACGCGTCCGATGACGTGCTGGTCAAACGATACAAAGAGACGAGAAGAACGCACCCGCTGGCAGGCCTTGGACGGGTGGATGAGGGAATCAGAAAAGAGCGCAAAGCACTTGAGTTCCTGAAAAAAGATGCGGACTACATTCTCGATACGAGCCAGCTTCTCACAAGAGAGCTGAAAGCGGAGCTCGATAAGATTTTCGTGCAGGATCAGAAATTCAAAAATCTGATGATTACCGTGCTCTCATTTGGATTCAAATACGGAATCCCGGCGGATTCGGACCTTGTTTTCGATGTGCGGTTCCTGCCGAATCCCTATTACGTAGAAGGCATGCGCCCGCTCTCCGGCAATGATGCTCCGGTGCGGGATTATGTGATGGGATTTGAGACAGCGCAGGTGTTTGCGGAAAAATTAGAGGATATGATCCGTTTTCTGATTCCGAACTATATTTCCGAGGGCAAGCATCAGCTCATTATCAGCATCGGCTGCACCGGCGGAAAACACCGTTCCGTAACCCTTGCCAACGAGCTGTACCGGCGTCTTTCCAACGCGAAGGATTACGGAATCCGGATTGAACACCGGGATCTGGAAAAAGACGCCATCCGAAAAGGAATTTAGAGGTGGAAGGATGTCATTCTCAAGCGAGGTAAAAGAGGAATTATCGAGACATCTTCCGACGGCACGCCACTGCCAGATTGCGGAAACAGCGGCGATCCTGTCACTTTGCGGACAGATTTTCGAGAAGGACGGGACGATACGGATTCAGACAGAGAATGCGTATGTGGCAAGAAAATACTTTACTTTATTGAAAAAAACATTTAATATAGAGGCAGAGCTTGCAGTTAAGCTGAATCAGAAGGAAAATACGTATCTGATCCGCGTAAATGACAGGGAAGAAACCCGTCAGATTCTGCAGGCAGTGAAGTTACACGAGACAGACCGGCAGTTAACAATGCCGATTCCGGCTGTTGTGGTACAGCGTCAGTGCTGCAAACGGGCATTTCTGCGGGGCGCATTTTTAGCGTCCGGTTCCATCAGCGATCCCAACCGGTTTTACCATCTCGAAATTGTCTGTCCCGATGCGCCGAGAGCAGAACAGGTGCAGGAACTTCTGAAAAGCTTTGGAATTGATGCGCGGATCGTTCTCCGGAAAAACCACCATGTGGTTTATATGAAAGAGGGCGCACAGATTGTGGAGATGCTTGGTATCATGGAAGCCAACATCGCACTTATGAATCTGGAAAACGTGCGGATCTTAAAAGAAATGCGCGGCAGTGTCAACCGAAAGGTGAACTGTGAAACTGCCAACATCAACAAAACGGTCAGCGCGGCGATCCGCCAGATCGAAGATATCCGGTATATCGAAGAAACCACAGGCTTTTCTTCTCTGCCGGAACCGCTGGAGCAGATGGCAAGGCTCCGCTTACAATACCCGGAAGCATCGCTTCTGGAACTGGGCAAGATGTTAACACCGGTTGTTGGTAAATCCGGAGTTAATCATAGATTAAGGAAACTAAAAGAGATTGCGGAAGATTTGCGAAGGAAACAAGGAGGAGAAGTATTATGATTAAGAAACCAATCACAATTCGTCTTTCAAGCGGCCTGGAGGCGAGACCAGTTGCCATGCTGGTACAGGTAGCGAGCCAGTACGAAAGTGAAATCTACGTCGAGAGCGGCAGAAAAAAAGTAAATGCGAAGAGCATTATGGGTATGATGACACTTGGTCTGGACAATGGCGAGGAAGTTACCGTGATCGCAAACGGAAAAGACGAGAGCGAAGCCATGGACGGCGTTGAAAAATATTTAAGCAGTCCTTCTGCTGAATAATCTTACTGCACTTATAGCATAAACATAGAGCAAAACGGCATGTCAGAAAATTTTGACATGCCGTTTTGCTCTATGTTTATGTGAAATCAGACGAAAATCAGACCACGTTCTTCGCGCGGAACCAGTAGGTATAGAGATAGGAAAAACCGAGCGATTCATACAGTGTGATCGCAGGCGCGTTTCCCTCGACAACCTGAAGATACGCTTTCGTTGCACCGAGCCGGATTCCCTCGGAGAGGATTGTGCGGCAGATCGAGGAAGCGTAGTGGCGGTGGCGGTACGCAGGATGCACATGGATGGCATAGACACCGACGTAATCGCGGTCGCGGATGCCAAGGCCGGTGGCAACGATCGTTCCGGTTTCATCCTGGATGGAGGTACAGATGGTTTCTTTTGGAATGGCGCGGTACATCGAAGGAACGACCATGCGGTGCATCACGTTCGTCGTGCTCTTTAAAGCAAAGAGGCTGTCAATCCATTTCGGCGGGATAAAGCTGCTGACGGTCACGGCAACGGCAGGATCCTTTTTGACAAAGTTCGCCAGATCCATTGTCATGACGTGCGTCGTGTGCTGGACTACATAGCCGCGGTCGGCGAGCATTGCATCAAAGCCGGGAGTGACAAGCGGACTGATCTTGAAAATTGCCGGTGTACCCCAGCGACGGTAGATCTCCTCGCAGTACTGCACTTTTTCCTTCACCGGAATCGTGGACGGCCCGATCTGCTCGACGCTGTTGGTCCGGTGTGTATAAAAATAAGAAAAACGAAGAATCCATCCGTCGTACAGCTCGATCTGGTGGGACGGCCATGCGTTCAGGGAAAGATCTTCGATGGTTTTGATCAGTGTATTCATATGAAAGTATTCCCCCTTTGGTTATGTATATAGTATAGAAGAAACAGGACAGATCTTCAAGAAAAAATCGAAAAATTCGACACGCGGAACCGGGCGGCCGGGACACGATGCGTAACGTTTTCTTGCATAATCGAAGAAAAGGGGTTATAATAGGGAGCAAAGACTGAGAATACAAGGAGAATTGAATATGTCAAAATTACTGAAGGTAATTGTGAATACGCTGCTTCTGCTTGCAATCCTGTCAGCAGGTGCACTGGTGATTCCGCCGTTTGCCGGCATCACGACACTTGTCTCAGACGGGATGGGAAATACCAACATTTCCCGCGGCGCTGTCACGTACGCAAAGAAGACAGATACGTCATCGGTTGCGACGGGAGACAAAATCCTGGTTGATGACAATTCCGGAAAGTATATCTATACGATACAGTCCCTCGACACCGCTGCCGGAACCGCATCCGTAAAAAATGTGATCAGCGGAGACGCAACGGAAATTACCGTGAGAGCAACCGTGAGCAAAGTGATCGTCACGATTCCGGTGATCGGCTTTCTGTCGATGGCGGCGCAGAGCAGAGAGGGAATCATGATCATCGGACTTGCCATTCTGTTTCTGGTCATTCTGTTCATCCTTTCCGAGGTATGGAAACGTGATGAAGAAGAGGATGAGGAAGACGAGGAAGAAGAAGACGAGGACGATGAGAAAGCGTCCGAAGAGCTTCGCAGCAGAAAGAAAGCTGCCCTGGAAGAAAAAAAGAAGCGGGAAGAACAGGAAATGACCGAACAGTTGAGAGCAGCCGACCAGAAAACGGCAGAAGAAGAGAAACAGGACGAATTTGAAATTCCGGATCTGGAAGAAGAAGGAACGGAGCAGGTGTCCTTTCATACCGCCGATCTGCAGAACCTTGTAAGAGGAGAAGAAACTGAAGAAATTCCGGAAGCCGTGGAAGAAACGGAAATCGTCGAAGAAGCTGCCGCAGAAGAAACAGCGGAAGAAGTGACAGAAGAAACCGAAGAAACGGAATCAGCAGAGCCGGAAACTGTGGAAGAAATCGAAGAGTTTGAAGAAACCATCGAAGAGCCGGAAGAAGAGCCGGAACCGGAACCGTCCGAGCCGATCGAACTTGCCATGCCGGTTTACACGGCGGAAGAACTCATCCAGAAGGCCCACGCAGCCGGAGATGACCCGAAAGTCATTGAAGATTCTGCAACCGGCATCACAATCTTAGATTATTCCGACATTCTGTAACTATTCAGAGCCATGCGAACGAAAAGAAAAGAACGCGAATCATGCTTGCATGAATGAACGTTCTTTTCTTTTTGTTCATATGGCAAGAAGCCACATCGAGATGCATCGCAGCGGAATCGAGATGGGGCTCTGAATAGTTGGAAAACGTCAAAAAAGAGAGATATATAGGAAAAGTGCACAACACGGCACCCCTGTATTTCTCTTTTTGCATAAAAACGGATAAATCGAAAAAAATAAAAAAAAACCTTGATTTTTCGCGTGCTTTCTTGTATACTAACAACTGTTGTGACATTGATAGCGTTGAAGCGCGAGGTTGCCGCTGAGAAACAGCGGGTTTTCCGTGGAGCGAATGTCAAGTTAAAGAAACTGGCGACAAGTCACTGTACCCACAATTAAGTCCACCTGTAAGAGTGGAAACGACCGTGTGCAAACATCAGGACACACACGGGTAAGTGTACAGTCACCGCTTGTCGTACTCGTAAAAGTGCGAAAAGGAGGCGACTTTTTTTATGGCAAGTCAAGTAATGAGAATTACACTGAAAGCGTATGATCATCAGTTAGTAGATGCATCTGCACAGAAAATTATCGAAACTGTAAAGAAGAACGGAGCAACGGTGAGCGGACCAGTACCGCTTCCAACGAAGAAAGAGGTAGTAACTATCCTTCGTGCAGTTCATAAGTACAAAGATTCCCGTGAGCAGTTCGAGCAGAGAACCCACAAGAGACTGATTGATATCATCGCACCTACCCAGAAAACAGTGGATGCATTAGCAAGACTGGAAATGCCGGCTGGCGTTTACATCGACATCAAGATGAAAAACAAATAAGATCAGCTGTAAAAAGTCCGGGATCAGCCCCCGGCCATCAATTAAGTAAGCAATAGATGATATAGAAGCAACACTCATTCGAAGGAATCAACATCCCTAAGGGTCATAGTGTTCCACTTATATCAACTGTTCGCTAGAATGAACTTCTTTATAATAGGAAGTTCCGCTGTAGATAAAACAGGAGGTAAAAGGAATGAAGAAAGCAATTTTAGCTACAAAAGTCGGAATGACTCAGATCTTCGACGAAAACGGTGTTTTAGTACCGGTAACTGTATTGCAGGCAGGTCCGTGTGTTGTAACACAGGTGAAAACCGCAGACAACGACGGGTACAGTGCAATTCAGGTAGGCTTCGGCGAGAAGAAAGAAAACCGTGTGAACAAACCGATGAAAGGCCAGTTCGCAAAAGCAGGTGTTTCCTGCAAGAGATATCTGAAAGAGTTCAGATTTGAAGATGCTGAAACCTATACATTAGGACAGGAAATCAAGGCCGATATCTTTGGCGCAGGCGACAAAATCGACGCTACTGCAACAAGCAAAGGTAAAGGATTCCAGGGTGCCATCAAGAGACATGGTCAGTCCAGAGGACCTATGGCTCATGGTTCCAAATATCATCGTCACGCAGGTTCCAATGGTGCTTGCTCCGATCCGAGTAAGGTATTCAAAGGAAAAAGAATGCCAGGACAGATGGGTGGAAAGAAAATCACCGTACAGAACCTGGAAATCGTAAAAGTTGACGTAGAGAACAATTTACTGTTAGTCAAAGGTGCTGTACCAGGACCGAAGAAATCCATGGTTACCATCAAAGAGACAGTAAAATGCGGTAAATAAGTTCGTTGAAAGGAGGAACACACGTAATGGCTAACGTATCTGTATTAAATATGGAAGGCAAAGAAGTTGGCAGCATGGAGCTTAATGATGCAGTGTTCGGTGTAGAAATCAACGAGCATCTGGTACATCAGGCTGTAGTGCTTCAGCTTGCAAATAATCGTCAGGGAACTCAGAAAGCTAAAACCCGTTCCGAAGTAAGCGGTGGCGGAAGAAAACCGTGGAGACAGAAAGGAACAGGTCACGCAAGACAGGGTTCAACAAGAGCTCCTCAGTGGACAGGCGGCGGAGTTGTATTCGCTCCAGTACCAAGAGATTACTCTTTCAAAATGAACAAGAAAGAGAAAAGAGCTGCATTAAAATCCGTTCTGACAAGCAAAGTTCAGGAGAACAAATTCATCGTTCTTGACGAGCTGAAACTTGCAGAGGTTAAAACAAAAGAGATGAAGAAAGTGCTTGATAACCTCAAAGTAAACAACGCACTGGTAATCATCGGAGATGACAGCGAAAACGTAGCACTTTCCGCAAGAAATATTGCCGGCGTTCAGACTGCATCTGTTAATACCATCAATGTATTCGACATGCTGAAATACAACACCATCATCGCAACCAAGAGCAGTGTTGCATCTATCGAGGAGGTGTACGCATAATGGCAGATATCAGATATTACGACGTAATCCTGAAACCAATCGTAACTGAGAAGAGCATGAACGCTATGGGCGAGAAGAAATACACATTTATGGTTCACCCGGAAGCAAACAAATCTCAGATCAAAGAAGCAGTTGAGAAAATGTTCGAAGGAACAAAAGTAAAAAGCGTAAACACCATGAACATGGACGGAAAGAACAAACGTCGTGGAATGGTAGTTGGAAAAACTGCAAAGAGCAAGAAAGCAATCGTTGCTCTGACCGAGGACAGCAAAGACATCGAAATCTTCGAAGGACTTTAATTAGCAGCTGTTCGAAATATGCACACATAAGTGCGATACGAAATGAAAGGAGAACAAAGTAATGGGAATCAAAAGCTTTAACCCATATACACCTTCCAGAAGACACATGACCTCCTCTGATTTCAACGAAATCACGAAGAGCACACCGGAGAAATCTCTGGTAGTGTCCCTGAAGAAAAACGCTGGTCGTAACAACCAGGGTAAAATCACTGTAAGACACCGCGGAGGCGGAAGCAGAAGAAAATACAGAATCATCGACTTCAAGAGAAGAAAAGATGATGTTCCGGCAACCGTTAAATCGATCGAGTACGATCCGAACAGAACAGCAAACATCGCTCTGATCTGCTATGCAGACGGCGAGAAAGCATACATCCTGGCTCCGGAAGGACTGAAAGTTGGCATGAAGGTTATGAGCGGCGCTGCTGCCGAGGTAAGACCTGGAAACTGCCTGCCGCTGTCCGAGATTCCGGTTGGTACCATGGTTCACAACGTAGAGCTTCATGCAGGCAAAGGCGGACAGCTTGTTCGTGCAGCTGGTAATGGCGCTCAGCTGATGGCTAAAGAAGGTAAATACGCAACCCTTCGTCTTCCGTCTGGAGAGATGAGAATGGTTCCGATCAACTGCCGTGCATCCATCGGTGTTGTTGGAAATGGCGAGCACAGCCTGATCAACATTGGTAAAGCAGGACGGAAACGTAACATGGGTATCCGCCCGACTGTACGTGGTTCTGTCATGAACCCGAATGACCATCCACATGGTGGTGGAGAAGGAAAGACCGGTATCGGACGTCCGGGCCCGTCTACTCCTTGGGGAAAACCGGCTCTTGGCCTGAAGACCAGAGCAAAGAACAAGCAGTCTAACAAGTACATCGTAAGAAGACGCGATGGAAAAGCTTTATCGAAATAAGGAGGTAAACGATGTCTCGTTCATTAAAAAAAGGACCATTTGCAGATGAAAGCCTGTTAAAGAAAGTTGACGCTGCAAACGCTTCAGGAGATAAAACAGTCATTAAAACCTGGTCACGTCGTTCTACAATCTTCCCGTCATTCGTTGGACACACAATCGCTGTTCATGACGGAAGAAAACATGTGCCGGTATACGTTACAGAGGATATGGTTGGACACAAACTCGGTGAGTTCGTAGCAACCAGAACCTACAGAGGCCACGGCAAGGACGAGAAGAAATCCGGCGTCCGCTAAGTAGAATGATTTGAGAGAGGAGGTTTTTTAGCAATGGCTAAAGGACATAGAAGTCAGATTAAAAGAGCAAGAAATGCTAACAAAGATACCAGACCGTCTGCAAAGTTATCCTACGCTAGAATGTCTGCGCAGAAAGCTGGATTTGTTTTAGATGCAATCCGCGGTAAAGACGTAACAACCGCACTTGGTATTGTAACTTATAACCCGAGATATGCCTCCAGCGTAGTGAAAAAACTGCTGGAGTCCGCAATCGCAAACGCTGAGAACAACAACGGTCTTTCCAGAGAAAACCTGTATGTAGCTGAGTGCTTCGCTAACAAGGCTCCGACCATGAAGAGAATTCATCCGAGAGCACAGGGCAGAGCTTACAGAATCCTGAAGAGAAACAGCCACATCACGATTGTGTTAGACGAGAAATAAGGAGGACATGTCATGGGACAGAAAGTTAATCCACACGGCCTGAGAGTCGGTGTTATTAAAGACTGGGATTCCAAATGGTATGCCGAGGGTGATTTCGCAGATAACCTCGTAGAGGACTACAACATCCGCACATACCTGAAGAAGAAACTGTACAGCGCAGGTGTTTCCAAGATCGAAATCGAAAGAGCATCTGACAGAGTAAAAGTTATCATCTACACCGCAAAACCGGGCGTTGTTATCGGTAAAGGCGGAGCAGAGATCGAGAAAGTAAAAGCTGAAGTTCAGAAACTGACTGACAAAAAGCTTATCGTAGATATCAAAGAAGTAAAAAGACCGGACCGCGATGCACAGCTCGTTGCTGAGAACATTGCATTACAGCTGGAAAACCGTATTTCCTTCCGTCGTGCTATGAAGTCTACCATGCAGCGTACGATGAGAGCTGGCGCTAAGGGAATCAAAACATCTGTATCCGGACGTCTTGGTGGAGCTGATATGGCTCGTACCGAGTTCTACAGCGAGGGAACTATTCCGCTGCAGACCCTGCGTGCCGATATCGATTATGGATTCGCTGAAGCAGATACCACTTACGGTAAAGTTGGCGTAAAAGCATGGATCTACAATGGCGAAGTACTTCCAACCAGAACTAAAAAGGAAGGGAGCGAGAATTAATTATGTTAATGCCGAAGAGAGTAAAACGTCGTAAACAGTTCCGTGGTTCCATGAAGGGTAAAGCCCTTAGAGGAAACAAAATTAACTACGGTGAATTTGGTCTCGTAGCCCTTGAGCCATGCTGGATCAAATCCAACCAGATCGAGGCAGCCCGTATCGCCATGACACGTTACATCAAACGTGGTGGTAAAGTTTGGATCAAAATTTTCCCGGACAAACCAGTAACCGCACAGCCGGCTGAAACCCGAATGGGTTCCGGAAAAGGTTCTCTGGAGTACTGGGTAGCAGTAGTAAAACCAGGCCGTGTAATGTTCGAAATCGCAGGTGTTCCGGAAGAAACAGCCCGCGAGGCATTACGTCTTGCCATGCATAAGTTACCATGTAAATGCAAAGTTGTTTCTCGTGCAGACTTAGAAGGCGGTGATAACAGTGAAAACTAACGAATTTGTAAAAGATTTAAATACAAAGAGCGCAGCTGAGCTGAATGACGAATTAGTAGCTGCTAAAAAGGAACTCTTCAATTTAAGATTCCAGAATGCAACCAACCAGCTTGACAATACAAGCCGAATCAAAGAGGTTCGCAAAAATATTGCAAGAATCCAGACTGTTATTGCCCAGAAGGCAAACGCAGCTGAGTAATTAGGAGGAAAATATCGTGGAAGAAAGAAATCTTAGAAAAACTCGCGTGGGCAAAGTTGTCAGCGATAAGATGGATAAGACTATCGTGGTTGCCATCGAAGACCATGTAAAACATCCTCTGTACAAGAAAATTGTAAAAAGCACATATAAGCTGAAAGCACACGATGCAAACAACGAGTGCCATGTAGGTGATACCGTACGAGTTATGGAAACAAGACCTTTATCCAAAGATAAGAGATGGAGACTTGTGGAGATCGTTGAGAAAGCGAAATAAATAAGAGATCAGAATGCTAAAGGAGGAATACCAGCATGATTCAGCAGGAAACTAGACTGAAAGTCGCTGACAACACCGGTGCAAAAGAAATCTTATGCATTCGTGTTATGGGCGGTTCTACAAGAAGATATGCCAACATTGGTGATGTAATCGTTGCTTCGGTCAAAGATGCAACACCAGGCGGCGTTGTTAAAAAAGGTGACGTAGTAAAAGCTGTTGTTGTAAGAAGCGTAAAAGGCGCTCGTCGTAAAGACGGTTCTTACATCAAATTTGATGAGAACGCAGCAGTTATTATCAAAGATGACAAAACTCCAAAAGGAACCCGTATTTTTGGACCAGTAGCCAGAGAGCTTCGTGAGAAACAGTTCATGAAGATTGTTTCCTTAGCTCCGGAAGTATTATAGGAGGACAGCTATGTCAATGAAGATTAAAAAAGGCGATACCGTAAAGGTAATCGCCGGCAAAGATAAAGACAAAACCGGCAAAGTAGTCAGCGTTGACGTAAAGAACAACCGTGTTGTTGTTGAAGGCGTAAACATGATTACAAAGCATGAGAAACCGTCTATGAGCAATCAGCAGGGCGGAATCGTTAACAAAGAAGCTCCTATCGATGCATCCAACGTAATGCTGGTTGTAAAAGGAGTTCCGACCCGTGTTGGAATCAAAGTTGAGATGGTTGAGAAAAACGGCAAAACAAAAGCTGTTAGAACCCGCGTTGCAAAAGCAAAAGAGCTGAACGGCGCAGTAATTGATTAAGGAAGAGAGGAGGCAAAACCGTGAGTAGACTGAAAGATCTTTACAACGAGCAGATCGTTGATGCAATGACCAAAAAATTTGGATACAAAAACGTGATGGAAGTGCCGAAGCTCTCCAAAATCGTAATCAACATGGGTGTTGGTGAGGCTAAGGAGAACGCTAAACTTCTGGATGCTGCAATCAGTGATATGGAAGCTATCACCGGACAGAAAGCAGTTACCACCAAAGCGAAAAATTCCGTAGCAAACTTTAAAATCCGTGAGGGTATGCCGATCGGATGCAAAGTTACCCTTCGTGGCGAGAAAATGTACGAGTTCGCAGACCGCCTGATCAACCTGGCACTGCCTCGTGTACGTGACTTCCGCGGCGTAAATCCGAACGCTTTCGATGGCAGAGGAAACTATGCTCTTGGTATCAAAGAGCAGCTGATTTTCCCGGAGATCGAGTATGATAAAGTTGATAAAGTCAGAGGTATGGACATTATCTTCGTTACCACTGCTAACACAGATGAAGAAGCTCGTGAATTACTGACATTATTCAACATGCCATTCGCAAAGTAATAGGAGGAATTGATTCATGGCTAAAACAGCAATGAAAATCAAACAGCAGCGCAAAGCTAAATTCTCTACAAGAGAATACAATCGTTGCAGAATTTGTGGCCGTCCACACGCATATTTAAGAAAATACGGAATCTGCAGAATCTGCTTCCGTGAATTAGCATACAAAGGCCAGATTCCTGGCGTTAAGAAAGCTAGTTGGTAAAATTTTAGAAGGAGGCAAATTCAAATGAGTATGAGTGATCCGATTGCAGATATGCTTACAAGAATCCGTAACGCTAACACTGCAAAACATGATACAGTAGATGTTCCGGCATCCAAAATGAAAATCGCAATCGCTGATATCCTGGTAAACGAGGGATACATTGCAAAATATGAACTCAGCGATGAGGGTGCATTCCAGAATATGCACATCACCCTGAAATACGGCGCTGACAAAAACGAGAAGATCATCACCGGTCTGAAGAGAATCTCCAAACCGGGTCTGAGAATCTATGTTGGCAAAGATGAGCTGCCGAGAGTACTTGGCGGACTTGGAATCGCTATTCTTTCCACAAACCAGGGTGTTATCACCGATAAAGAAGCTCGCAAGCTGCAGGTTGGCGGCGAGGTTCTGGCATTCGTTTGGTAATCTGAAACGAAACAAAGCAACTGAAAACAGAGAGAGCGTAAGGCTCTCTCCGAAAATCTAAGTTAATAGGAGGAAATTGGTATGTCACGTATTGGAAGACTGCCAGTGGCAATTCCTGCAGGTGTAACAGTAGACATCCAGGAAAACAACCACGTTGTAGTAAAAGGACCAAAAGGAACATTAGAGAGAACTCTCCCGTCTGAAATGACCATCAAACTGGAAGACGGACACGTAGTAGTTACAAGACCGAACGATCTGAAGAAAATGAAAGCTCTTCATGGTCTGACCAGAACTCTGATCCACAACATGGTAATTGGTGTTAGCGAAGGCTATACCAAAACACTGGAAGTAAACGGTGTAGGTTACAGAGCTGCAAAACAGGGCAACAAATTAGTTCTGTCTCTTGGATATTCTCATCCGGTAGAGATGATCGATCCGGAAGGACTCTCCTCCGCTGTAGACGGCAACAAGATCATTGTTTCCGGTATCAGCAAAGAGAAAGTTGGCCAGTATGCCGCTGAAATCAGAGACAAGAGAAGACCTGAGCCATACAAGGGCAAGGGAATCAAGTATGCTGATGAAGTGATCAGACGTAAAGTTGGTAAGACTGGTAAGAAATAATTAAGGAGAGTGTGAACATGATTAGTAAAGTATCAAGAGCGCAGATGCGCCAGAAAAAGCATAGAAGATTACGTAATCATATCGTAGGTACTGCACAGCGTCCGCGTCTGTGTGTATTCCGCAGCAATAACCATATGTATGCTCAGATTATCGACGATACGATTGGAAATACTTTAGTTTCTGCTTCTACTCTTCAGAAAGATGTTAAAGCAGAGCTTGAGAAAACCAACAATGTAGATGCAGCAGCATATCTTGGAACCGTTCTTGGAAAGAAAGCTGTAGAAGCAGGTATTACTGAAGTTGTATTTGACCGTGGCGGATTCATCTACCAGGGAAAAATCCAGGCATTCGCAGACGCAGCTAGAGAAGCTGGGCTGGTATTCTAAGAAAGGAAGGAAAAGAACACATGAAGCATACAATTATTGATGCAAGCCAGTTCGAACTGGAAGAAAAAGTCGTATCAATTAAGCGTGTTACAAAAGTTGTTAAAGGTGGTCGTAACTTCCGTTTCACAGCTTTAGTAGTTGTCGGCGACGGCAATGGACACGTAGGCGCAGGCCTTGGAAAAGCAGCCGAGATTCCGGAAGCTATCCGCAAAGGTAAAGAAGACGCTATGAAGAAACTGGTAAGCGTAGCAATCAATGAGAACGGAAGTATCACTCATGACTACGTAGGTAAATTCGGAAGCGCAGAGGTTCTGTTAAAGAAAGCTCCTGAAGGTACTGGTGTCATCGCTGGTGGCCCAGCCCGTGCCGTAATCGAGTTAGCTGGTATTAAGAACATCCGTACAAAATCCCTTGGATCCAGAAATAAGCAGAACGTAGTTCTGGCTACCATCGCTGGTCTGTCTGAGCTGAAGACTCCAGAAGAAGTAGCAAGACTTCGTGGCAAATCTACAAACGAGATCTTTGCTTAAGGAGGATGTGAAAAATGGCAGATAAATTAAAAGTAACACTGGTGAAATCCCCGATCGGATGTGTTCCGAAACACAGAAGAACCGTGGAAGCACTGGGTCTGAAAAAAGTTAACAAGACGGTAGAACTGCCGGATAACGCAGCAGTTCGCGGCATGGTTAATCAGGTTTCTTACCTGGTTAAAGTAGAAGAAGCATAAGGAGGTACCGTAATGGACTTATCTAATTTACAGCCGGCTGAAGGTTCCAGACAGAACGATAACTTCCGCAGAGGCCGTGGACATGGTTCAGGAAATGGTAAAACAGCAGGTAAAGGCCACAAAGGACAGAAAGCACGTTCCGGAGCACCGAGACCGGGCTTTGAAGGTGGTCAGATGCCTTTATACAGACGTCTTCCGAAGAGAGGTTTCAAAAACAGAAACTCCAAGGAAATCGTTGGAATCAATGTAGATGCTCTGAATCGTTATGAGGACGGAGCTGTTGTAACCGTAGAAACTATGATTGAGACTGGTCTTGTTTCTAATCCGAGAGATGGCGTAAAAATCCTTGGAAACGGTGAAGTCACCAAAAAACTCACTGTAAAAGCAAATGCTTTCAGCGAGAGCGCAAAGGCAAAAATTGAAGCGGCAGGTGGAACAGTCGAGGTGATCTAATGTTTAAGACCTTTATCAATGCATTTAAGGTCAAAGATGTTCGTCGCAAAATATTTTATGTGCTTATGATGCTTGTTGTCATCCGGTTAGGCTCTCAGATGCCTGTACCGGGTGTCAATACAAGCTTTTTTGCGAATTATTTTGCAAATAATACGAATGAGGCATTCAGTTTCCTGAATGCATTCACGGGCGGCGGTTTCGACCGTTTCTCCATCTTTGCTCTGAGTATTACACCGTACATTACTTCTTCCATCATTATTCAGCTGCTCACCATTGCAATTCCACGACTTGAGGAAATGCAGCGTGACGGCGAAGAGGGAAGAAAGAAAATGACTGCGATTACTCGTTATGTGACAGTAGGTCTTGCATTGTTTGAGTCTGTTGCCATGGCAGTAGGCTTTGGACGCCAGGGACTCCTCACTACTTTTAACGCAGTTAATGTGATTGTTGTAGTGGCAGCTCTGACAGCCGGTTCTGCCTTCCTTATGTGGGTGGGAGAACAGATCAACGACAAGGGCGTTGGAAATGGTATTTCCATGGTTCTGTTAATCAACATTCTTTCCAGAATCCCGCAGGATATGGTAACCCTTTACGAAACCTTCGTAAAAGGCAAAACCATCGCGCGTGGTCTGCTGATGTGGATTATCATCGCTGTTGTGATCATCGCTGTTGTTGTGCTGGTACTGATCCTGAATGGCGCTGAGAGAAGAATTCCGGTACAGTATTCCAAGAAAATGGCCGGAAGAAAAATGGTTGGCGGACAGTCATCCAATATTCCGCTGAAGGTAAATACAGCGGGCGTTATCCCGATCATCTTTGCATCATCCATCATGTCTTTCCCATCGATTATCCTGTCGTTTGTCGGAAAGTCGGATATCAAAGGCATCGGCGGAACGCTGATCAAGATGCTGAATTCCAACAACTGGTTTGACAAAACAAATCCAGTTGCTTCGCTGGGTCTGATTCTCTACATTGTCCTTGTTATTTTCTTCGCTTATTTCTATACTTCTATCACCTTCAACCCGATGGAAGTTGCAGATAACATGAAGAAACAGGGCGGCTTTATCCCAGGCATCCGTCCGGGTAAATCTACCGTAGATTATCTGAACAATCTGCTCAGCTATATTATTTTTATCGGTGCAGCAGGTCTGACCATTGTTGCAGTGATTCCATTTTTCTTTAATGGATTTTTCAAAGCGAATGTATCCTTTGGAGGTACTTCTCTGATCATTATTGCCAGCGTAATTCTGGAAACCTTAAAACAGATTGAATCCATGATGCTGGTACGCAATTACAAAGGATTCTTAAACGATTAAGGCATAAGAGGGACTGTCTGGATAAGACAGGCCCTTTCTTTTGTTTTAACAAAGAATTTTTGCTATTGTGGTTTACTTTATGATATAATAGGGTAAATTACACGCAGCGGATTGCTGCAAATCAAAACATGGGAGGAAAAGCGCATGAAAATTATTATGTTGGGGGCACCTGGTGCCGGAAAAGGTACACAGGCAAAACAGATCGCTGCAAAATATGAGATTCCTCATATCTCTACCGGCGATATCTTCCGCGCAAACATCAAAGAAGGAACCGAGCTTGGAAAGAAAGCGAAAGCATTCATGGATAAAGGAGAACTCGTTCCGGACGAGCTGACCTGCGACCTGGTTGTAGACCGTATCTCCAAACCGGACGCAGCAAAGGGCTACGTACTGGATGGTTTCCCAAGAACAATTCCGCAGGCAGAGGCTCTGACCAAAGCCCTGGAAGCACGCGGAGAGAAAATTGACTACGCAATCAATGTGGAAGTGCCGGATGAAAACATCGTTCACCGCATGGGCGGACGCCGTGCCTGCATCGGATGCGGAGCAACGTATCATGTAGAATTCAACGCACCGAAGGTAGAAGACGTATGCGATACCTGCGGCGGCGAGCTGGTTCTCCGTGACGACGACAAACCTGAGACTGTACAGAAGAGACTGTCTGTATACCATGCTCAGACACAGCCTCTGATTGACTACTATAAGAAAGCCAACGTTCTGGTGGAAGTTGACGGAACCCAGGATATCAATGTGGTATTTCAGGATATAGTAAAGATTTTAGGAGCGTAAAGGATGTCCATATCAATTAAAACTGCCCGGGAAATTGAGAGAATGCGCCACGCCGGTGAGCTGCTGGAGAAGGTACACGACGAATTAGGCCGCGCCATTCATCCGGGAATGTCAACATGGGAAATCAACAAGCTCGGAGAAGAAATGATCCGCAGCTTCGGATGCACTCCCAACTTTTTAAACTATAATGGGTATCCGGCTTCGATCTGCGTTTCTGTGAACGAAGAAGTGGTTCACGGAATCCCAAGTAAAAAACGGATTCTGAAAGAGGGCGACATTGTCAGCCTGGATGCGGGACTTATCTATGAAGGATACCATTCCGACGCAGCCCGCACACACGCGGTCGGTGAGATCTCGCCGGAGGCAGGAAAACTGGTGGAAGTAACACGCCAGGCCTTTTTTGAAGGAATCAAATACGCAAAAGCAGGCCATCATCTTCATGAGATTTCGGCGGCGATCGGCGCGTATGCAGAGAGCTTCGGCTACGGCGTTGTCCGCGACCTGGTAGGCCACGGCATCGGAACGCACCTGCACGAAGATCCGGCAGTGCCGAACTTCGCACAGCCAAGCCGCGGCGTCCGTCTGCAGCCTGGCATGACGCTCGCCATCGAGCCGATGATCACAGCCGGAGGCTATGCAGTCAGATGGCTGGATGATGACTGGACTGTTGTGACAGAAGACGGCTCTCTTGCCGCACATTATGAGAACACGATTCTGATTACGGAGGGAGAACCGGAAATTCTGACACTTTCGCATACGGAGGAGGATTTATGAAACCGATTGTGAAAGGAATGTTTGCCAGAAGCCTGGCCGGCCACGATAAAGGAAAGCTGTATGTGATTTCGGATGTACAGGAGCCATACGTATTCCTGGTGGACGGAAAAATCCGTACCGCCAACCGGCCGAAAAAGAAGAAGCTGATTCACGTACAGCCGGATTATGAAATGACGGATGCGGTTCGTGATGAAGATATCCGTAAGGCATTAAAAGAAAAAAGTTGCAAAGAGTTGAAGGAGGATTAATCAATGTCTAAGGCAGATGTAATTGAGGTAGAGGGAACTGTCCTCGAGAAATTACCAAACGCAATGTTTAAAGTAGAACTGGAGAACAAACACGTAGTATTAGCTCATATCAGCGGAAAGCTGCGTATGAACTTTATCCGTATTCTTCCGGGAGACAAAGTAACCATCGAGCTGTCCCCATACGATCTGGACAAGGGACGTATTATCTGGAGAGATAAATAAGAAATACGATAAAAAAAGCCATCCGGCATGCCGGATGGCTTTTTCTCTGTATGTGTTTCTCTGTATTCATCCCCAATAACAGTAACCGTTCTACAGAACAAAGATTTCGATCACCGGCCTTCAGATTTCTGACAGCCACAAAGCAAGCACCAGTCTGCAAACCCTGCAGCATCCGCGGCGGCGGGCATCTGAATTTCTTTTCAGTCCCTTTTGAAACCTTCCAGATGTATTATGCAATATTTTAATAGAAAAAGCAATGAAAAAAGTATAAAATTTTATGAAAACTTTTTGTAAAAACCAGGAGAATTTGTGCACTTTTGAAACAAAATTTTTAAACCGTCAGAAGAAAAAAGAAAAAGTGAAAAGACAGGAGAAAAGAGCGGCCGGAAAACCGTGAAAATGACAGATGAGGGCTCGAAAGCGACAGAAGAATATATGTTCGTGAATTCTGTGTGAAGTTGAAATATTTGGTTGAATTCTCAAAATAATGTGATACAATGCAATAGAGAAACTTTACGGGGAAATTTTACCGGGAAGGGTCTCCTGGGCGGTGTGGTAAAATCCATGCACCGGCAGAAATCAAGGAAACATTTTATGAAACAGCAGGCTGCAGTCTGAAAAATAATTCGGATCTGCAGCAATGGCATCGCTGCTCCTTACAGATAACAGGAAAGGAAAATGTGCAATGACAAAAATGGGAAAGAAAAAGAAAAAAGGCCTTGTTGCAGCATTGAGCGTAGTTGCAGTGATTGTTTTACTTGCCGCTGCATATGGAATCTTCTGTCTGATTATCGAGGATGACAAAATCTGGGCAGATGCTTCTATTAACGGAGTAAACATTCAGGGAATGAGCAAAAAAGAAGCTGCACAGACAGTGGAACAGAAGTTTGAAGAAGATTATAAAGATACAGCTGTTACCGTTGAGCTGGATGGTCAGCAGTATACGATGAACGTATTTCCAATGCTGGGGATGGATGCTTCCGCAGAAATTGAAAAAGCATATGAAAAAGGCCATGGAAATCTTCTGGTTCGCGGTCTGGAGTGGGTCGAGATGAAACGGGGAAAGGCAGAGAAACTTTCCTATGATGTGCAGCCGAATGTGGCCCATCCAGATGAGGTGGAAGGAATTGTACAGGCATCCGGCATTCAGGATTACAACTCCATGCAGGATACTACATATGAAGTAACAGATACCGGCCTGATCGTGCATAAAGGCATTTCCGGAACCAGACCGGATGTGGATGCTTTAAAACAGCAGATCCAGACGAATGTGACAGCAATGAATTTCCAGGATGTAATTTCCTGCCCGACGGCAGAAAATCAGCTGACGGAGCCGGATTTTGCCGGAATTGCAAGCCAGATTTATACCGAGCCGGTCAATGCGACGCTGGATCCGGACAACGGATATTCCGTTGTGGCATCGAAAAACGGAACCTCAATGGATGCGGACAGTGCGAAAGCCGAGTATGAGAGTGCAGAAGAAAATACGGATATCACGATTCCGTTTACCTTTACCGAGCCGGAGATTACAACCGAGAAGATGAACGCAAATCTGTTTAAAGACACGCTTGGAAGTTACAGCTCCAGCGCAGCAGGTGGAACGAGCGGAAGAATTCACAACGTCGGACTTACGGCATCTATCTGCAACGGACAGATCGTTCTGCCGGGAGAAACCTTCTCTTTTAATGGTGTCGTAGGTGATACAACGGCAGAAAAAGGATACCAGGAGGCAGCAGGCTATCAGGATGGCAAAGTCGTCCAGGTACTTGGAGGAGGCGAATGCCAGGTGTCCTCCACACTGTTTTCCGCTATTTTGTATACAGACCTTGATGTGTTGGAAAGAGCCAACCATTCGATGCCGGTACATTATGTGCCGTCAGGAATGGATGCAACCGTATTCTGGGATTCACCGGATTTCAAATTTGAAAATAATCATAAGTATCCGGTGAAAATTGTGATGAATATGGACAGCAGTGATACACTGACCGTAAAAATTCTCGGAACAAAAGAAAACGACTATACCATTGAGCCAAGGGTAGAGCAGATCGATGAGATGAGTAATGTAACGTATCGTGATTATAAAGATGCAAGCGGAAATGTAGTAAAATCAGAATCCGTATGCGCAAGCAAATACAAACCGCTGAACTCAGGATCATGATGCAAAAAAGATGTTACCTGTAAAAAACAGGCGGGACAGAGAAGAGAAATCTGTCCCGCCTGTTTTTTTCTTACCGGTGGGAGAGATGAAAAAATGCACAGAAAAAGAGCAAAAAAAAATGAAAAAATATGTAAAAAATTTCTTGCATTTCCGGGAACAAAATGCTATACTATAAAACGAACTTTTGCGCGTGGACTTTTTTCTAACCCACAAAAAGAAAACGCATTCCAAAAGTTTACAACAGAAAATTCCCCTACACGGGGCGCTAAGGAGCAAAGAAAGGAGGATTCATCATGAAGGTTAGATCTTCTGTAAAACCGATCTGCGAGAAATGCAAAGTTATCAAAAGAAAAGGTAGCATCAGAATCATTTGTGAGAATCCAAAGCACAAACAGCGCCAGGGCTAATCCGTCATTAGGCTTGATCGTAATTGTGCAGATTTTAAGTGCGGCTGCAGCAAAGATGCGCGTGAGCGCGTTGTTATGCTGTTAATATTATAAAGTGAGACACCTGGCAAGTTGCAGCCAGGACACCTCCGGCGGATGGACGCGCGGAGCGCAGACATCCCTTATAATATTGCTTAATACTCCCATCTGTCATGTGGCAGAAGGAGAAAGGTCGTGCGAACACGGCTGGATACACGCATACCTGTATCCCAATTAGGAAAATATTAATGTTTTAGAAAAATGGAGGACAAAGTACATGGCTCGTATAGCTGGTGTAGACTTACCAAGAGACAAACGTGTTGAGATTGGTCTGACCTATATCTACGGAATCGGTAGAACAAGTGCAGATCGTATCTTAAAAGAAGCTGGAGTAAATCCGGACACACGCTGCAGAGATTTGACAGACGATGAAGTAAAGAGACTCAGCGCAGTTATCGATGAGAGTCAGGTTGTAGAAGGAGATCTTCGTAGAGAAATCGCTATGAACATCAAACGTCTGCAGGAGATCGGATGCTACAGAGGTATCCGTCATCGTAAAGGCCTTCCGGTTCGTGGTCAGAAAACAAAGACCAACGCAAGAACCCGCAAAGGTCCTAAGAGAACTGTTGCAAATAAAAAGAAATAATTTAACCAGTAGTCCAATATAAGATTAAGAAAGTGTAGGTTAGTTTTAAAATGGCAAAAGTGACAAAGAAAACGACAAAACGTCGTGTCAGAAAAAACGTTGAACACGGACAGGCACATATCCAGTCTTCCTTCAATAATACAATCGTAACACTGACTGATGCAGAAGGAAATGCTCTTTCTTGGGCAAGTGCCGGCGGTCTGGGATTTAGAGGTTCAAGAAAATCTACTCCATACGCAGCTCAGATGGCTGCAGAAACTGCTACCAAAGCAGCGCTGGTTCATGGCTTAAAGACTGTTGACGTTATGGTAAAAGGACCAGGATCAGGTCGTGAAGCTGCAATCCGTGCCCTTCAGGCATGCGGTCTTGAAGTTACAAGCATCCGCGACGTAACACCGGTTCCGCACAACGGATGCCGCCCACCAAAACGTAGAAGAGTCTGATTAGGAGGTTAAGAACATGGCAGTAAATAGAGTACCAGTCCTGAAAAGATGCAGATCCCTCGGAATGGATCCTGTATATCTTGGAATTGATAAGAAGTCCACAAGACAGCTGAAAAGAGCAAACAGAAAAATGTCTGAGTATGGTCTTCAGTTAAGAGAAAAACAGAAAGCAAAATTCATCTACGGCGTTCTGGAGAAACCTTTTGTTAACTATTACAAAAAGGCTGACAGAATGGAAGGACAGACTGGTGAGAACCTGATGATCCTTCTTGAGCTCCGTCTGGACAACGTTCTGTTCCGTATGGGAATGGCCAGAACCAGAAAAGAAGCACGTCAGATCGTTGACCACAAACACGTTCTGGTTAACGGCAAACAGGTAAATATCCCGTCTTACCTTGTAAGCGCTGGTGATACCATCGAAATCAAAGAGGGTAAAAAATCCTCTCAGAGATATAAAGACATCGTAGAGGTTACAGGCGGCCGTCTTACTCCGGAATGGATCGAGGCTGATCTTGAGGCACTCAAAGGTGTTGTAAAAGAGCGTCCTACCCGCGAAATGATCGATGTTCCGGTTGACGAAGTGCAGATCGTCGAGCTGTATTCTAAATAAAGAATCGCCATACGCGGAAGGCTTTATTCCCATGAGTAATGAGCCAACCAATTTAAAAGGAGGGGCTTTCGAGTGTTTGATTTTAACAAACCGAAAATTGAAATTACTGAGATTTCTGATGACAAGAAGTACGGCAGATTTGTGGTTGAACCTCTGGAAAGAGGCTATGGTATCACATTAGGTAATTCTCTTCGCAGAATTATGCTTTCTTCCCTCCCTGGAGCAGCAGTAAGCCAGGTGAAAATCGAGGGCGTTCTTCATGAATTCAGCTCCATCCCGGGAGTGAAAGAAGACGTTACGGAAATCATCATGAACCTGAAGAGCCTTGCAATCCGCAATAACAGCGAAACCAACGAAGCAAAAGTTGCTTATATTGAGTTCGAGGGCGAGGGAGTTGTAAGAGCATCCGATATTCAGGTAGATCAGGATATTGAGATCATGAATCCGGATCAGGTAATCGCAACCCTGAACGGCGGCCCGGACAGCAAGCTGTACATGGAGCTGACGATCACAAAAGGCCGCGGTTATATCAGTGCTGACAAAGGCAAGAGCGATGACATGCCGATCGGCGTTCTCGCTGTAGATGCTATCTATACACCGGTTGAGCGTGTAAACCTCAAAGTGGAGAACACCCGTGTGGGTCAGATTACCGATTACGATAAGCTGACACTGGATGTTTACACCAGAGGAACACTGGATCCGGACGAGGCAGTCAGCCTGGCAGCTAAGGTTTTAAGCGAGCATCTGAAACTCTTCATCGATCTGTCTGAGAATGCGAAGACAGCAGAAGTTATGATCGAGAAAGAGGACAATGAGAAAGAGAAAGTTCTGGAGATGAACATCGACGAGCTTGAGCTTTCCGTGCGTTCCTATAACTGCTTGAAACGTGCCGGTATCAATACCGTAGAAGAGCTGTGCAACAAAACTTCCGAAGACATGATGAAGGTTCGTAACCTGGGCCGCAAGTCTCTGGAAGAGGTACTTGCAAAGCTGAAAGAACTGGGACTGTCACTGAGTCCTGGGGACGGAGAATAAATCAGTCTGATTTATCTTTCCGTTTAATTTGTAGACGAAAACCCCCTGTCAGTAAGTCCGAGGCAGCATGACTTGCGGGTTCCACAAATGGAGGAAAATTCAAAATGGCTAAATATAGAAAACTTGGCAGAACATCTGACCAGAGAAAAGCATTATTAAGAAACCAGGTAACCAACCTTCTGTATCACGGAAAAATCGTTACCACTGAGACCAAAGCAAAAGAGATCCGTAAGATCGCTGAAAGCATGATCGCACTGGCTGTAAAAGAGAAAGATAACTTTGAGACCGTTACCGTTACTGCTAAAGTAGCTCGCAAAGATGCTGATGGCAAACGTGTGAAAGAAGTAAAAGACGGCAAAAAAGTTACCGTATACGATGAAGTTCAGAAAGAGATCAAAAAAGATCTTCCGTCCAGACTTCACGCCAGACGTCAGATGGCAAGCTTCTTCTATCCTGTAACAGAGGTTCCGACCGAAGCAGCAGGACGCAAGAAAAACACCAAGTCCATCGATATGCCGCAGAAAATGTTCGATGAGATCGCTCCGAAATATGCTGACCGTAACGGCGGATATACCCGTATCATCAAGATCGGACCGCGTAAAGGCGATGCAGCTATGGAAGTTGTAATCGAGCTGGTTTAATCTGTAAAATATGAATACTGACAGGAGTTATCTCTTAGGAGATGACTCCTGTTTTAGTATGCGGATTTTGCGGGAAAACATTCCATTCCATCTGACACAATTGCGAAATTGTGGCAATGTACGGGGTTGCATCTGCCTGTGGAATAAGGTACAATACAGGATACAGAAAAGTTAAAATGGGACACAAAGGAGAGCATTTGCATGGAGAGCAAGAAAAAAATGTTGTTTATTTTTAATCCGTTTTCCGGAAAAGCACAGATTAAAAGTAAACTGTTTGAAATTATCGATGTTTTTGTAAAAGGCGGATATGAAGTCATTGTCCACCCGACGCAGGCAGTCGGAGATGGTTTCGAAAAGACAAAGGAGCTTGCGCCGCAGGTGGATCTCGTTGTCTGCAGCGGGGGCGACGGAACACTGGATGAAGTTGTCAGCGGTCTGATGGAAGTGGATCAGCGCGTTCCGATCGGTTATATTCCGGCCGGAAGCACCAATGACTTTGCAAACAGTCTTTCTATTTCGAAAGATATGGTACAGGCGGCAAAGGATATCATCGAGGGAAACCTGTATTCCTGTGATGTAGGAGCGTTCAACAACGACAGCTTTGTCTACATCGCTGCCTTCGGCCTTTTCACGGATGTTTCCTATGAGACAGACCAGCACATGAAAAACATTCTCGGCCATCTGGCATACCTGCTGGAGGGATCCAAACGGATCTGGAATGTGCCGACGTACTGGATTAAAGTCGAGGCAAACGGGGAAACCTTTGAGGGAGAGTATATCTACGGTATGGTAACGAATGCCAAGTCCGTCGGCGGCTTCAAAAACCTGCCGGGACAGGATGTACGCCTGGATGACGGACTCTTCGAGGTAACCCTGATCAAACGCCCGAAAAACCCGCTGGAACTGAATGAGATCATTGCGTCCCTGCTGGTGCAGGAGGATCACACAGACCTCATCGATTCGTTCAAGACCGACCGCATTATCATCGAGTCCAACCAGGAGATTTCCTGGACTCTGGACGGCGAATACGGCGGAGATCACGGCTATGTCTGCATCGAAGCGCGCAAACATGCCATGGAACTGGTTTTGAACAATAAGTAGGCACTGCTTTTTGATAAGTTTTTCACAAAAAAGTGCAAAAAAATGGATTTCGCCACGAAAACCATTTGGCATTTGCAGAAAGATGTTGTATAATAAAACCAGTTATGAAAGTAACAAGTATGCCGTAAGCCTGAAAACGGTACACGGCACAATTACAGACACAGGAGGTCATTTGAGCTATGTTAGTATCAGCAAAAGAAATGTTGGACAAAGCAAAAGCCGGCCACTATGCAGTTGGTCAGTTTAACATCAACAACCTGGAGTGGACAAAATCCATTCTTCTTACCGCACAGGAGATGAATTCTCCGGTTATCCTTGGCGTATCTGAGGGTGCAGGAAAATACATGACAGGTTTCAAAACTGTAGCTGCTATGGTAAAAGCTATGATCGAAGAGCTGAACATCACTGTTCCGGTTGCTCTGCATCTGGATCACGGAACCTACGAAGGATGCTACAAATGTATCGAAGCAGGTTTCTCATCCATCATGTTTGACGGATCTCATTATCCGATCGAAGAGAACGTTGCTAAAACAAAAGAACTGGTAGCTGTCTGCAAAGAGAAAGGAATGTCTCTGGAAGCAGAAGTTGGTTCTATCGGTGGAGAAGAAGATGGTGTTGTAGGTATGGGCGAATGCGCTGATCCGAACGAGTGCAAGATGATTGCAGACCTCGGTGTAGATATGCTTGCAGCAGGTATCGGCAACATCCACGGTGTATATCCGGCTAACTGGCAGGGACTGAGCTTTGAGACTCTGGCAGCTGTACAGGAGCTGACAGGAACTATGCCGCTCGTTCTTCACGGTGGTACAGGTATCCCGGATGACATGATCAAGAAAGCCATCGACCTTGGCGTTTCCAAAATCAATGTAAATACAGAGTGCCAGCTTGCATTCGCTGCAGCTACACGTAAATACATCGAAGAGGGCAAAGATCAGCAGGGTAAAGGATTCGATCCTCGTAAACTCCTTGCTCCTGGCGCAGAAGCTATCAAAGCTACTGTAAGAGAGAAAATCGAACTGTTCGGTTCTGCAAACAAAGCCTGAGTTTTATCACGAAAATGCTGTGCAGGATTCCTGGGGGACTTCCACCTCAGGGTCCGCACAGTATTTTTTTTTGCGAGCAACGAGTCAAAGTCCGTGCCTGCACGAGACCTTGACGACTGCCGCGAAAGCTTTCATCGAATCCGCTAATTTTTTAGCCTGAATTAGGAAAGTTTTGTAAAATAATACGAAAAAGGGACTGAGTTCAAAAAAGCACTTGCGTTTTTTAAGTTTTTGAGTTATTTTAGTATCAGTTGGAAATCAAATCCATATGCGAATGTAAAACAAGGGCGTTCTACAAAAACTTAGCTTTCCTTAGCTGCTTTTTGAGAACCCCTTTTTCTTGTATCAGGACCTTTTTAGAGTCCGGCGGGAAGGTCGCATCGCAAAATTCACAAATGGAAAGGAAGAAAGAAAATGGGAGAATATGTAAATCCGGCCAAAATCTTTGGCGAAAATGTATTCAATGACACTGTAATGCAGGAACGTCTTCCAAAAAATGTTTACAAGAAGCTGAAAAAGATCATCGAAGAAGGCGGTGAGCTGGATCTTGCTACTGCAGATACGATTGCACATGAGATGAAAGAATGGGCAATTGAAAAAGGAGCAACACACTATACACACTGGTTCCAGCCGCTGACTGGTGTAACCGCAGAAAAACACGATTCTTTTATCACAGCACCGATGCCGAACGGCAAAGTACTGATGAGCTTCTCCGGTAAAGAGCTGATCAAAGGCGAGCCGGATGCATCTTCTTTCCCGTCCGGCGGACTGCGTGCTACCTTCGAGGCAAGAGGATATACAGCATGGGACTGCACCTCACCGGCCTTCGTTCGTCAGGACGCAGCAGGCGCAACGCTCTGCATCCCGACCGCATTCTGCTCCTACACAGGAGAGGCGCTTGACCAGAAAACACCGCTTCTTCGTTCCATGGAAGCTCTGAATGTACAGTCCCTGCGTCTGTTAAAACTGTTCGGAAACACCACTTCCGAGAAAGTAACTCCTTCCGTAGGACCGGAGCAGGAATACTTCCTGGTTGATGCAGAGAAATTCCTGCAGAGAAAAGACCTGATCTACACCGGCCGTACCCTGTTCGGCGCAATGCCTCCGAAAGGACAGGAGATGGACGATCACTATTTCGGAACCATCCGTCAGAGAATCGCTTCCTTCATGAAGGATGTCAACATTGAGCTGTGGAAGATGGGCGTTACCGCAAAAACACAGCACAACGAGGTTGCACCGGCACAGCACGAGCTGGCTTCTATCTATTCCGAGGCAAATGTAGCAGTCGACAACAACCAGCTCGTGATGCAGACCTTAAAGAGAGTTGCATGCCAGCACGGACTGAAATGCCTGCTGCATGAGAAACCGTTCGCGGGTGTCAACGGTTCCGGTAAACATAACAACTGGTCCATCACCACAGATGACGGTATCAACCTTCTGGATCCTGGCAAAACACCGCACGAGAACATTCAGTTCCTGCTCGTATTAAGCTGCATCCTGAAAGCTGTTGATGTTCACGCAGACCTGCTCCGTGAGTCCGCAGCCGATCCAGGAAACGATCACAGACTGGGAGCCAACGAGGCACCGCCAGCCATCATTTCCGTATTCCTTGGCGAGCAGCTGGAGGACGTTGTTGAGCAGCTCATCAGCACCGGAAATGCAACCAAGAGTAAAAAAGAGGGCGTTCTGGAGACTGGTGTTAAGACTCTTCCGGATCTCAAGAAAGACGCTACCGACCGTAACAGAACATCACCGTTCGCCTTCACCGGAAACAAATTTGAGTTCCGTATGGTTGGCTCCCGCGATTCCGTTGCAGCTCCGAACATCGTACTGAACACCATCGTTGCAGAAGCATTCCGCGATGCATGCGATGTACTGGAAGGTGCTGAAAACTTCGAGGATGCGGTTCATGATCTGATCAAGAAGAACTTAAGCGAGCATCAGAGAATCATCTTCAATGGAAACGGATACTCCGATGAGTGGGTAGCTGAGGCTGAGAGAAGAGGACTTCCGAACATCAAATCCATGGTTTACGCAATCCCGGCACTGACCACCGATACTGCAATCAAACTGTTCGGCGATTTCAAAGTATTCACCGAGGCAGAGCTGGTATCCCGTGCAGAAGTTAAATTCGAGAACTATGCAAAGACCATCAACATCGAAGCAAAGACCATGATCGACATGGCAAGCAAACAGATTATCCCGGCAGTCATCAAATATGCGACTTCCCTGGCTGGATCCATCAACACCATCACCGCAGCAGGTGTTACGGCAGTTGGTGTACAGAAGAATCTGCTGAACGAGACAAGCGCACTGCTTGAGGAGACCCAGAAAGCACTCGACGAGCTGATCGCAATCGAGAATGCAGGATGCGAGATGGAAGACGGCGAAGCAAAAGCAAAATACTACTACGAGAAAGTTACTCCGGCTATGGAGGCACTCCGTGCACCGGTTGACAAACTGGAAATGATCGTAGACAAAGAGATGTGGCCGATGCCGTCCTACGGCGATCTGATGTTTGAGGTTTAACCCGCAGAAGGTCCGATAAATTGTAAAAATTCTGTGAAAACAGGGCAGAAAAAGAGGCTGTTTTTGACAACAGCCTCTTTTTTTAGTATAATGGGGATTAGCTGTTGCCAGAAGAAAAGGGCGGACAGCGCTGCCGGAACAAGCGGCAGGAAAACATGGAGGAAACGCTTCTGGAATTTCGGAGAAAAACAGAAGCATACAGAACTATGAATGCAGAACTGGAAATTTTAGGTGTGAAGCTGAAACATTACCGCGTCGATGCGGCAATGGAGATTGCAGAGGAATACCTCTCAAACGATAAGCTGAACACCATCGGGATTGTTACGATGCAGATGCTGATGCAGGCGAGCAAGGAACCGACGTGGAAACAGTATATCGAAGATCTGGATCTGACAGTTATCGGGGAAACCGAGGTGCTGGAGGCAGCAGGAATCGACCCGGAGACGCCGTCCTACGAGGAAGTGGAGACGAACGAGTTCATCGCACGCTTTTTCTGGGGACTGATTCAGAAGAAGAGCCGGATTTTCGTACTGGGCGACACGGAGGAGGAACTGCAGACGCTGCAGAAATATCTGACGGAAACGTATCCCGGCATTGAGATCGGAGGCGGCGCTGTCGTTGAGACGCTGGAGGAATCCGCGTTTGACAGCCTGGTCAACGAGATCAACAGCCAGACGACCGACGTGATTGTGAGCGGCCTTGCGGGAACGCGGCAGGATCGTTTCGTTCTGGAAAACAGCAGCAAAATCAGCGCAAAAATCTGGCTGAGCCTTGGCGAGCATTCGACGCTGCAGAACGAGGCCGGTATAAAAACAAGCTGGTGGGGAACTCTGCTAAAGAAGAATACGTTCAAGCGGATGGTAACAAAATATAACAGCGAAAAGGACGGTTGAAGTTCATGAACTGGATACGGAACAAACAGCAGTGGAGAGATTATCTGCTGATTACGCTGGGAACCGCGGTCATGGCGGTTGCGACCAGCTCGATTTACGACCCGGCGGGGCTTGTTACCGGAGGATTTTCCGGTCTTGCAATCGTCATCAAACAACTGAGCCAGATGCTGTTCGGAAAAGGAGTTCCGCTCTGGGTGACGAACCTTGTGCTGAACATTCCGCTCTTTCTGTTCGGAATCCGCATGAGCCGCGATTTTCTGGTGAAAACCATCTTCGGAACCCTGATGAATACGTTCTGGATTGCCGTTCTCCCGGTGCTGCAGCTGGTGCCGGATGACAGGATGCTTTCCGCACTGTTCGGCGGCGTTCTGATGGGAGCAGGCATCGGCCTCGTCTTCATCGGAAACGGTACGACGGGCGGAACGGATATGATGGCGGCTCTGATCCAGAGAAAGCTGCGCCACTATTCCGTTGCACAGGTTATGCAGGTGCTTGATGGAATCATCGTCATCGCCGGTATTTTTGTCTTCGGTATCCACGCTTCGCTCTATGCGATCGTGGCAATCTACGTGACGACGAAAGTGACGGATGCCCTGATGGAAGGTATGAATTATGCGAAATCCGCGTTTATCATTACCGCGCATCCGGAGCAGGTAGCCGATGAACTCATGAAAGAACTCGACCGCGGCGCGTCCGGCATCCACATCAAGGGAATGTACACGGGCGAAGAGCGTATGATGGTATTCTGTGTGGTGGGCAAAAAACAGATCCCGCAGCTCAAACAGATCATAGGAATGATCGATCCGGACGCGTTTGTCGTTGTGTCGGATGCAAGAGAGGTCTTAGGAGAGGGCTTCCAGACGGATTTCTCCTGACCTTTTTACGTATTTTGTGGTATAAATGTTGTGTTTTCTCTTCCTTTTTTGTCTATTTTGTATTAAAATAAGTATATCTGTGAGGTACTTTGCATCAGGAGCAGAACCATGGGGGTGTGGATATGCCTGGCAATGAAAGCGGGTGCAGCCGGAGACAAACTATAGGATGAAAGAGGGAAGAAAATATGATTTCAAATCAGATTTTACAGAGTACCATTGAGGGAATCAAAAACATTTCGCGTGTCGAACTCTGCGTGACTGATATAGAAGGAAAAGTTCTGGTAACAACTTTTCCGGAGGTTGAGATCAGCCAAAATGATATTGTAACGTTTGCGCAGTCTCAGGCAGATTCCCAGACCATGAAAAATTATCAGTTTTTTAAAGTATACGATGAACACCAGCTGGAGTACATTCTGGTTGTAAAAGGCGGAAACGATGACATTCACCTGATCGGAAAAATGGTTACCTTCCAGATCCAGGGTCTTTTAACCGCCTACAAGGAGCGCTTTGATAAGGACAACTTTATCAAGAACCTGCTGCTCGACAACCTGCTGCTGGTCGACATCTACAACAGGGCGAAGAAGTTACATATTGAAGTGGAAGCACGCCGCCTTGTATTTATTCTTGAGACAAATCCGGATAAGAACAGCGGGGCGCTCGAGAGCGTCAAGAGTCTGCTCGGTACCAAATCCGGTGACTTTATAACTGCAGTTGATGAGAAAAACATCATCATCGTAAAAGAACTTGCTCCAGGTGAGGATTATGCCCAGATGAACAAAGTGGCAGCCACCATTCTGGAAGCAGCAGGAAGAGATGAGGAGGGGAAAACCCACGTTGCTTACGGTACCATTGTCAAGGAGATCAAAGAAGTATCGCGTTCCTACAAAGAAGCCAGAATGGCGATGGACGTCGGAAAAATCTTCTCCGCTGAGAATGATATCTATGCATACAGCTCACTGGGTATCGGCCGTCTGATTTACCAGCTTCCGATCCCACTGTGCAAAATGTTCATCAAAGAGATTTTTGGCAACAAATCGCCGGATGACTTTGATGAAGAGACACTGACAACGATCAATAAATTCTTTGAAAATTCTCTGAATGTCTCGGAAACCTCGAGACAGCTTTATATACACCGAAATACCCTTGTCTATCGGCTGGATAAGCTGCAGAAGAGCACGGGACTCGATCTTAGAGTTTTTGAAGATGCGATCACATTCAAGATTGCGCTTATGGTTGTGCAGTACATGAAATACATGGAAACGCTCGATTATTAAGCGAGAACCCTTGAAGGAGGAATTGCATGATAACATTGGATAGTGTAAGTAAGAGTTACGCGAAAGGCCAGCCGGCCGTCAACAACGTATCCTTACACATCGAGAAGGGGGAATTCGTCTTTATCGTGGGAAACAGCGGTTCTGGAAAATCGACGCTGATCAAGCTTCTTTTGAAAGAACTCGAGCCCACATCCGGGACCATTAAGGTAAACGGACAGATCTTAAATAAAATGAAACGCTGGAGAGTGCCGAAATACCGCCGCGGTGTCGGCGTCGTTTTCCAGGATTTCCGCCTTTTAAAAGACCGGAATGTCTATGAAAACGTAGCATTCGCACAGCGTGTCATCGAGAAACCGAACCGCGTCATCAAAAAGCGCGTGCCGGAAGTCCTGACGCTGGTCGGACTGGCAGAGAAGTACAAATCCTTCCCGAAGGAGCTTTCCGGAGGAGAGCAGCAGCGAGTTGCCGTGGCAAGAGCCATTGTCAACCGGCCTGACATCCTTCTGGCGGACGAGCCGACCGGAAACCTGGACCCGGGAAACTCCATGGAGATTATGAAGCTCCTGGAGGAGATCAACAACAGAGGAACGACCGTTCTTGTGGTAACCCACAACCGTGAGATCGTCAACTCCATGAAAAAACGCGTTATTACCATGCGCAAAGGCGTGGTAGTCAGCGATGAGAAGGAGGGCGAGTACCATGAGGTTTAGTACACTGGGCTACAGCATCAAACAGGGTGTCAAAAACATCTGGAGAAACAAGATGTTCTCGCTGGCATCCATCGCAACCATGGGAGCCTGTATCTTTCTGTTCGGTATCTTCTTTGCGGTTGTCATCAACTTTAACTATATCGTAAAAAATGCCGAGACAGACGTATCCATGACCGTCTTCTTCAACGAAGATGCGGATCAGGCGACGATCGATGAGATCGGAACGGAGATCAGGGCCAAGACCGATGTGGTCAAGGAATGTAAGTATGTTTCCGCGGATGAGACGTGGGAAAACTTTGCAAAACAGTATTTCGAAGGAAAAGAGGAATACAAGGACGGCTTTAAGCCAAACGACAACCCGCTCGCAACTTCCGCGCACTACGAGGTTTACGTATATCAGGTAGAGACGCAGGATGCACTGGCTGAGTATATCCGCTCGCTGGACGGTGTCCGTGAGGTTAAACAGGCCGAGGGCGCAACAACAACGCTGACGACGATGAACCGTGTCATTGGCTACGTTTCCATCGCGATCATCCTGATTCTTCTTGCCGTATCTGTTTTCCTGATCAGCAACACCGTCACGATCGGTATTTCGGTCCGGAAAGAGGAGATCGGTATCATGAAACTGATCGGTGCGACGAACCTGTTTGTAAGGGCTCCGTTCCTGATTGAGGGTATTCTGATCGGTCTTGTCGGAGCAGCGATTCCGCTGGGGCTGCTGTACGTGGTATACAACAGAGTCATCAGCTACGTTATGACGGAGTTCAGCGTACTGTCGAACTTTATGGCATTCATGCCGGTAGCGGCCGTCTTCCGGATTCTGCTTCCGGTCGGACTCATTCTCGGTATGGGAATCGGACTTGTCGGCAGTATCTTTACGATTCGAAAACATCTGAAAGTCTGAAGATTGCGGGAGTACGAAGTATGGAGCAATCTGGTATCGCAATATAATGAAGTAAAAATAAGTCCCGGAATCCGTCAAAAGATTCCGGGATCTTTCGATTGGGAGGCATATTTTGGAAGAACTGATGAAGGAAGAAAAAGAGGGCGTAAAAGCGGCAGAGCAGGAAAAACCGAAAAAGCGCAGAAACAGAAAGAAAAACCGAAAAAATGAGATGCGGAAGAGCTACTTTGCGGGCATGATTTCCATGCTGGCGATTGTAATGATCGTGCTTGTCGGAACAACGTTTCTCTGGCCGGGAAGCAGTGCGGACCACCCCGGCGGCTTCTGGTCGTGGCGGAAGACGGCGGCGATCAAAGCGATGATCAGCCAGCTTTACGCGGGCGATGTGGATGACACAGAGCTGTCGGATGCGATGTATAAAGGGCTGATCAGCGGCCTCGGCGACAAGTATTCTACGTATTACACGAAAGAGGAATACGAAGCGATCAAGACAGCGCAGGAGGGTTACTATCAGGGCATCGGTGTTACGGTGACGCTGGACGGCGATAAGCTGCAGGTCACCGGCGTGCAGGACGATACCCCGGCGGCAAAGGCGGGCATTCAGGCGGATGACCGCATTGTAAAGATTGACGGGCAGACACTGGAGGGGCTCAGCCTCAACGAAGCCGTCGGTCTTTTGAAAAACAGTGAGAATGACACCGTGATGCTCACAATTGAACGGGAAGGCGAGGCGGAACTGCTGGAGAAGGAAGTTGCGAAAGAGAAGCTTGCGGCAATCGTGGCTGACGGCAAAATGCTGGACGACAAGATCGGCTATCTGGCCATCAGCGAGTTTACAGGGCTTACCTCCGAGCAGTTCCAGAAAGCATACCAGTCGCTGCAGGATCAGGGCATGGAGCGCCTGATTATCGACCTGCGCGGAAATCCGGGCGGCCTCGTGACGGCAGTCTGCGACACCCTGCGCCAGATCCTGCCGGAGGGACTCATCGTGTATACCGAGGATAAAAACGGAAAACGGGAAGAGTATACCTGCGACGGCGATACCCCGATCTCGATTCCGCTCGTCGTGCTGGTCAATGAAAATACGGCAAGTGCGGCAGAAATCTTCACGGGAGCCGTCAAAGATTACGGTATCGGAACGATTGTCGGAACGACGACATTTGGAAAAGGCATTGTCCAGAATACGTTCCAGCTCTCCGACGGCAGTGTGGTGAAACTGACGATTGCACATTACTACACGCCGCTCGGCAACGACATCCACAAGGTCGGTATCACGCCGGATGTCGAGGTGGAGCTGCCGGATGACGCGACGAGCGATGTGCAGCTCGAAAAAGCGCTGGAAGTTGTCAAAGGACTGGAAGGTGCGGAATAAAATAAAAATTTTCACAGAAAAGCAGGAAAAAGGTAGGAAAAAAAGCACGAACGTGTTATCTTAGTAGAGGAGCCGAAAACAGATCTTGGCAGGCTCTAAAAGAAAGTGAGGAAAGACAGATGAACTTTACAGAAAGAAGAAAACAGGTTTTTGATAAAATGGACGAGGATTCCGCACTGCTTTTGTTTTCCGGAATCGAGCTGCATGTCAGCGCAGATGAATATCTGCCATTTGAAGCAAACCGCAACTTTTTCTATCTGACCGGCCTTCGCAGAGATCACATGATCCTGATGATGAAAAAGACCGCAAAAGAGGAGAAATCCATTCTGTTTATCGAGGAAGCGGATCCGAATCAGGAGAGATGGTTTGGAAGAAAAGTAACCGTATCCGAGGCACAGGAGATCACCGGAATCGAGGACGTTCGTTTCCTGGATTCCTTTGAGGGCATGGTAAACCGTCTGATGGCACGCGAGGACATCGGAACCCTGTATTTCGACTGCTACCGCTATCAGGTCGAGGATCTGCCGGATTACAACATGGTAAAGGCAGAGGAGTTCGCAAAGAAATTCCCGGGCAGACCGGTCAGGAACATTGCTCCTGTCATCGCAGCACTGCGGATGCAGAAAGATGAGGATGAGATTGCACTTGTCCGCCAGGCAATCAAGATCACGGATGATGCGCTGAAATTTGTGATGAAGAATCTGAAACCGGGCTGCACCGAGTATCAGGCACAGGCTGATTTCGAGTACAAGATTTTCCACGAGGGAGCAGACGGAACCGCATTCCCGACGATCGCAGGAAGCGGTGCAAACGGAACGATGCTGCACTACGACACCAACCGTGACGTGTGCGAGGATGAGACCCTGCTTCTGATGGACCTTGGAGCAAAATTCCAGGGCTACTGCGCAGATATCACCAGAACGTATCCGGTCAACGGAAAATATACGGACCGCCAGAGACAGGTTTACGACGTTGTTCTGGCAGCAAACCGAGCCGTTGCAAAAGCAGCAAAACCGGGTATGACATTAAAAGAGCTCGACGATATCGCAAAAGATGTTCTCGGCGAGGGCTGTGTGAAACTTGGCCTGATCGAGAAGAAAGAGGATGTCGGAACCTATTACATGCACGGCGTTTCCCATCACCTCGGCATCGATGTACACGATGTGACCGCGGCATGGAACGACAAGCTGCGTCCGGGCGCCATCATCACCGATGAGCCGGGTCTTTATATCGACGAGTGGGAGATCGGAATCCGGATCGAGGACGATATCCTGATCACAGAGGACGGATGCGAGGTTCTTTCTGAGAGCCTGATGCGCGATCCGGACCAGATTGAAGCCTTTATGCAGGGAAAAGAGGCGTAAGAAAAAAACTACGGAGGATTTAGTTAGATGAAAATTGCAGTTACATACGATAACGGGAATATTTTCCAGCATTTTGGAAAAACAGAGAATTTTAAGGTTTACGAAGTAGAAGACAACAAAGTGGTTTCCAGCGAAGTGATCGGATCCAACGGAACCGGCCACGGCGCACTGGCAGGCCTTCTTTCCGAGCAGGGCGTGGATGTTCTGATCTGCGGCGGCATCGGCGGCGGTGCACAGGCTGCTCTTGCTGAGGCTGGCGTAGAGCTCTGCTCCGGAGCGGAAGGAGATGTGGATGCAGCGGTGGAAGCTTACTTAAACGGAACGCTCACATCTGCGGGTGCAACCTGCGATCACCACGATCACGAGGAAGGCCACTCCTGCGGCGACCATTGCGGAAGCCATGAGGAAGAGGAGAGCTCCTGCGGCGGTTCCTGCGGAACCTGCGGCGGCGGATGCGGTGCACCGACACCGGTTATGGAAGGTAAGAATGTCGGAAAAACCTGCCGTACCCATTACAGAGGAACCTTCAACGATGGAACCCAGTTTGATTCTTCCTACGACCGCGGCGAACCGCTCGAGTTTATCTGCGGTGTGGGCCAGATGATCCGCGGCTTTGATGCAGCCGTTGCAGAGATGGAAGTCGGCGAAAAAGTCAACATCCATCTGATGCCGGAGGAGGCTTACGGAATGCCGGATCCGAACGCAATTTTCACCGTTGCGATCGCACAGCTTCCGGGAGCAGAGGAAGTAGAGGTCGGACAGCAGGTTTATCTGCAGAACCAGTACGGCCAGCCGTTTCCGGTAAAAGTTACCGCAAAAGACGAGACCAATATCACATTTGATGCCAACCATGAGATGGCTGGAAAAGAGCTGAATTTTGAGATTGAGCTGGTTGAAGTGAAATAAAAAAATGCATAAAAAAGAGTGTCAGGACGAAGGAGCCAGGCACTCTTTTTTGATGCGCAGAAAAATCAACGATTCCCATTTCCGATTTCCGTTATTTTTTGTAAAAGTAAACAAAAAATGACCAAAATTCATTTTTTGCCATTTCGAATATTGACTAATAGTCATTTAAGTTGTAAGATGTGGTACTAGAAAAACAAGTTAAAAATGAATCAGAGGAGATGAATGAAAATGGTTAAAGTTGGCAAATGGATTGCCAGGCACAGGATTCTGATGCTGATCATTGGATTTCTGCTGATTATTCCGTCAGTCATCGGAATGGCAGCAACGAAAGTAAACTATGATCTGCTCAGCTATCTGCCGGAGCATCTGGAAACTGTAAAAGGTCAGGACATTCTGGTAGATGAATACGGCATGGGTGCGTTCTCCATGGTTGTTGTGGAAAACATGGAAATGAAGGACGTACAGAAACTCGAAGAAAAATTCGAGCAGGTAAACCACGTAAAAGAAGTTTTATGGTATGACGATGTGGCAGACATCAGCGTGCCGGTTGAGATGATCCCGGAAAAACTCCGGAAAGCATTCTACAATGGGGATGCAACCATGATGCTCGTTCTGTTCGACAATACGACTTCTTCCGATGACTCCATGGAGGCAATCGAGGATCTTCGTAAAATTGCGAACGAGCAGTGCTTTATCGGCGGTATGACCGGTGTTGTTACCGATATCAAAAACGTAGCATTAAAGGAGCTTCCGGTTTACGTTGTTATTGCGGCAGTTTTAAGTCTTGTTGTTATCGAGCTGACCTCGACTTCCTTTGTTGTTCCGATTCTGTTCCTGTTAAGTATCGGACTGGCAATCCTTTACAACCTTGGAAGCAACGTCTTTCTTGGTGAAACATCCTATATCACAAAAGCGCTGACTGCTGTACTGCAGCTTGGTGTTACGATGGACTATTCCATCTTCCTGCTGAACAGCTTCGAGGAGAATAAAAAGCGTTTCCCGGATGACAAAGAGCGTGCGATGGGCCATGCAATCGCCAACACGTTCAAATCCGTAGCCGGAAGCTCCGTTACCACCGTAGCCGGTTTCCTGGCACTGTGTGTTATGACCTTTGCCCTTGGCCGCGACCTTGGTATCGTTATGGCAAAAGGTGTTTTGATCGGCGTTGTCTGCTGTGTCACCGTCCTGCCGGCCATGGTTCTGGTATTTGACAAGGCAATTGAGAAAACGAGACATAGACCGCTGGTAAAGAGTCTGGATAAACCATCCGCTTTTATCACCAAACATTATAAGGCGTGGGTTGTGATCTTCCTGATCCTGCTGTTCCCGTCGATCTACGGAAACAATCATACCCAGATTTATTACAACATCGCACGTTCCCTTCCGGCTACCCTGGACTGCAACGTGGCAAACGATGAGGTAAAAGCACAGTTCAACGTCAGCAACATGCACATCGTCATGATGGACCGTGATATGGACTCCAAACAGAAAAAGAAAATGATGGATGAGATCGGCAACGTGAAAGGTGTCAAATCAACCATCAGCATGAGTTCCCTGCTTGGCCCGACCATTCCGGAATCCATGATCCCGGAGGATCTTCGAAGCATGCTGCAGAGTGATGATTACGAGCTTGCATTCGTCAGCTCGGAATATGAGTCAGCAACGGATGAAGTAAACGAACAGGTCAAAGAGATTGACAAGATTGTAAAATCTTACGATGAAAATGGTATGGTCATCGGTGAAGCACCGCTGATGAAAGACCTGCAGGATGTCACCGACGCCGATCTGGTCAACGTAAACGTCCTTTCCATCGGTGCAATCTTTATCATCATCCTGCTGATCTTCAAATCGATTTCCCTGCCGATTATCCTGGTAGCCGTAATCGAATTTGCTATCATGCTGAACATGGCAATCCCATATTATCAGGGAACCAGCCTTCCGTTCGTAGCAAGTATCGTCATCGGAGCCATCCAGCTCGGTGCAACCGTCGATTACGCGATCCTGATGACAACCCGTTACCAGAAAGAGCGTCAGAACGGAAAAGACAAAAAAGAAGCCATCAGCATTGCCCACAAAACGAGCATGCCGTCCATCATCAGCAGCGGCCTGAGTTTCTTTGCCGCAACCTTCGGTGTAGCCTGCTACTCTCAGGTTGAGATGATCGGTTCCATCTGTACCCTGCTTGCGCGGGGCGCGATCATCAGTATGGTCGTTGTTATCCTGATTCTGCCGGCAATGTTTATGATTTTCGATAAACTGATCTGTAAGACATCGATTGGATTTTTAAAGAAGAAAACAAAATAAAGTATGACAAATCCCCTGTACCGGAAGTAGCTGGTGCGGGGGAATTTTTTTGCTTTGCGTTCAAATTTCTGATGTGACGGATAAGATTCTGCCACGGATTGAAGACTGGCAGAACCGGCCACTGGACGAGGTCTATCCTATTCTCTACATCGATGCAATCCATTATTCTGTAAGGGATAATGGCGTGATCCGAAAGCTTGCTGCTTATCCAATGCGTCGTAAAACCCCTTGCTGTGGGGAGTGTCAAATGGAAGAAGTATACCGGAAAAGAAGAAGGATAATACGGAAAATGTTCTATAGCAATCCAATAAATTATTGCACATAATTACACGAATGAAACCACCCTATGCAGTCCTTTGGACGAATTGTTAAAAATCCTTTTGAAATAGCTGATGGTAATTCCGATGCCATCCGTATCTTTTCTTTCCTTAAAAATGCTTTGAGTTTTGACCACATCTTTTCAATCGGATTCAGATCCGGACTATATGGGGGTAAATACAGATAGGTTACTTTTGAACTGTCCAGTAGCTGTTTCACCGCCTTTGCATGATGGGAACGCATATTATCCATAACGATAATGTCTGCTTCACCTCACAAATAATCTGAGATCATTATACCATTTCCTGACATAAATTTATTGTTTTATATGAAATTTTCAAGGTTCGCACGGGTGTACCTTTTTTTACAAAAATGATTAGTCAATATTTCTAAATTTAAAGGTTAATTTTCCTATATCTTCCAATATACTATCCATGATATCTTTCAGATAAGCAAAAACGCGCGTGAAAATCTAAAATAATCTTGGAGAGTTATTGCAATGAGAGACAAATAATAGAGGTATTGTAAAATCTCAAATGTTTGGCCTTATAGTAGGACTTTCTAAGAATATAGGGAGGAATAACATGAAAATGAAGAAAATTTTAGCTCTGCTTATGGTAGCAGCACTCTGCGTTGGAACAGTGGCAGGATGTGGCTCCAAGGATACGGAAAGCAGTAAGAGCGAAAGCAGCAAGAATGAAAACAGCGAGAGCAGTACTGGGGACAGTAAGGATGATTTGTCACCTATAACTTTCAAGTACTACAATGCAGACGGAAAAAATGGCAACTGGGAAAATCCTGTTGCTCAGGCGATTACTGAAGCCACAGGTGTGACTTTGGATATTTCCTATCCGGTAGCCAGTACAGGTGATCCTTCCGAGGATATATCTTTGATGATTGCTGAGGACGAATATCCAGATATGATTTATGCTAAGCAAAGTGTAAACAGTCTGTATGAGGCAGGTGCACTTATTGATATGACAGATCTGATCGAGGAATATGGTCCAAATATTAAAAAAATGTACGGCGATGAGTTTGAAAAGCTGAAATGGGGTTCTGGAGATGAAGGAATATATCAGCTTTCTTATGCTGGTGTAGGATACCAGACTTTGGTAACCGGAGGAAACTGCCAGATACAGTACGCAGCTCTTAAGGAAAATAATTATGAATATCCTAAGACTCTGGAGGAGTATGAAGAGTGATAAAACGACTCCTTTTTGGGATTCATCACTGTCTATGGAAGAACGTCTCGACTGACTGCTGGCAGAGATGACGCTGGAAGCAGTGCTTGAGATAACGAATACCGGAACTATGGTTTCTGATGAAGTGGTGCAAATATACGGTATTGCACCTGCATCCAGGGTAAAAAAACCACTGAAACAGTTGCTTGCATTTCGCAGAGAAAAAGCAGTGCAGCCTGGAGAAACCCGCTGCATGCAGTTTAGTATTCCGGTTGAGGAACTTCGTTTTTATGATGTCATCAGCCAGTCTCTGATGGTTGAAGAAGGATGCTATATCATCGGTGCGGGAACATCGAGTGCCAATATCCTTATAAAAACAGAAATTCAGATACCGGGAAAAAAAACAGGGCAACGTGATTTCTCTTCAAAGGATACCTGATAAGACATTTACATTGAGTGTACGTATGCGGGGGGATGCAAAGATTACATATCTTCGGATACAATAGTTTTTTAGTGAGTCTTAAATGAAAGGCAGGGAAAAAATATGAAAAGTAATACGATATATCCGCCGATGTCCGAACGTGAGATCAGCGGTGCTGCAATATCGAGAGAAGCGGCGACGCAGGGAATGGTACTTTTAAAAAACATAAATGGGGTTCTTCCGTTAAAGGGCAGGGGAAAGATTGCCTTGTTTGGAAACGGAGCTGCCAGAACAATCCGCGGCGGAACGGGATCGGGAGATCCTTTTAACGGCGGTCTTTCCGGCGGTGGTGATCAGGATGTGGATCAGTCTCTGCGTTATCATATTAATATTCTGAATGCTATGGAAACAGAAGGTTTTGAGATTGTGAACCGGGAACAGCAGATGGCGTGGGCCAGATGCTATGATCTGGCCAAAAGAGAGATGAAGGACCAGGTCATGAGTGTTTTTGCGTTTCCGGAGGAACCGCTGACAACAGAAAAACTGGAAGAATATGCAAAAGAAACAGAAACTGCTATTTGTGTCATTTCGAGAAATTCCGGTGAGGGAAATGATCGTTTCATGAAAAAAGAAGTATCCATTGGGGATAAAAAGTATGAAATTGGAGATTACAGGCTTTCTGCAGTGGAGATGGATAATCTTAAAAAGCTGCGGTCAGCTTTTTCCTCATTGATACTGGTGCTGAATGTTCCGGGCTCCATATCGGTGCAGGATCTGGAGGCGGCTTGTGCGGATGCTATTCTTCTCATGGGGCAGGCAGGACAGGAGGGAGGAGCCGCCGTTACCGATATTCTCACAGGTAAGGCAACACCGTCAGGAAAGCTGACCGCAACCTGGGCAAAAAAATATGAAGATTATCCTACGGCAGGCAATTTCCTTCAGGATTTTAATAAGGCAGTATATACGGAAGGAATTTATGTAGGTTATCGTTACTTTGATACATTTAATGTTGAGCCGGGTTATCCTTTTGGTTATGGACTCTCCTATACGACATTTGCACTGGGAAATCTGGAGGCATCGCTGGATGAGGATACACTGGTTCTTGGCGTAACAGTAGAAAATACAGGAGCGTTTGCCGGACGTGAAGTTGTGCAGATATATGTTTCTGCACCGGTATCGGAGATGGATATGCCGGAACAGGAGCTGAAAGGTTTCCAAAAAACGATGTTACTGGCACCGGGCGAAAAGGAAGATATCAAAATCCGCATACCGCTGCGTAATCTTGCATCTTATAGTGAAAATGCAGGAGGTTATATTCTGTCAAAAGGAGATTATGGAGTGCGTATCGGTACTTCTTCCAGAGATACAAAACCGGTGTGCAAGATTCGGCTGGAACAAACTGCTTTGACAGAACAGGTATTGGTGGAGCTTCCGTTAACGGAAACTTTGGAGGAAAAGAAGGGGTTAACTGACCGAAAGGATGAAACTATATGGAAGGATGTACCGGTTCTTCTGGCTGTGCAGATACCGGAAACGCTGGATTCGCGTTCAGCCTATAGCGATGAAAAGGTGGTTACATATGCGACAGATACCAGCTATCAGCCGGTTATGCCTTACGAAACAGTACGGTATGTGGAAAAGAAAGAATGGAAGCTGAATGATGTGGCTTCGGGCAGAGTGTCAATGGAAGAATTTGCCGCACAGCTTGATGCTGCACAATTGGCGGATCTTTGCTGTGGTACAGGCTGGGGTGTGCAGGATGAGAACAATCCTGTGATTGGAGCCAGTTCGGAATCTGTACCTGGAGCGGCAGGGGAAACAACACACGCACTGGAAAGTTATGGTGTTTCTTCTATTGTATTGGCAGACGGTCCGGGCGGTGTGCGTATCACACAGCAGTTTGAGGCAACCGATCTGGAATCGGGGGAAAAGAGGCAGGTATACCATTACTGTACGGCATGGCCGGTGGGTACGCTTCTTGCTCAGTCTTTTGATCCGGAAATTTTGGAACAGGTAGGATGCGGAATGGCAGCAGATATGCAGGCAATGCGGATTGATTTGCTTCTGGGACCAGGAATGAATATTCAGCGTGATCCTATGTGCGGACGAAATTTTGAATATTTTTCTGAAGATCCTCTCATATCTGGAAAGATGGCGTCAGCAATGGTACGCGGTCTTCAGAGCCTGCCAGGAGGAGGTGGATGCATTAAGCATTATGCAGCTAATAATCAGGAGACGAATCGGAATGCTGTGGATTCTGTGATTGGTCAGCGGGCACTGAGGGAGATTTATCTGGAACCCTATAAAATTGCTATTCAGGAATCTCAGCCGTTGTCTATCATGAGTTCCTACAATCTGATCAACGGTGTTCCTACAGCAGATAGTTATGACTTATGTACGGATCTTGCCCGCGGAGAATGGGGATTTGAAGGTCTGATCATGACTGATTGGAACGGAGGCAGCAGTACACCCTGGAAATCCATGCATGCCGGAAATGATTTGATTATGCCGGGAGGAAAAGGAAGGGCCATGAATATTCTTCAGGCTGTGAGAACAGTTATGCCAGAGTTTGATGAACGTGGGCAGGTAATTATGGTGCAGGAAGTACCATTTGCACCGGTTTTCGCAGCCAGCTGGAATTCCTTTACGGTTGATCCGGAAGGACCGGATACAGTCATGGCACCTCTGGGTGAAGGACATACTGCCGAGATGAAGGATGGAGAGATTTTGGTTGATGGGGAAAAAGTCTACATGCAGGCAAATGATATGAAAACATTTTTCAATGATCCGGCAAGTTTTGTGCCAAAGATATGCCCGGCCAATGAGGAAGTTGCTTTTATTTTAGATGATGGCAGAGCAATCGGGTACAAAGGACATTTAGATAAGAAGCCTCGTCTGTGTCTCGGAGATGTGCAAAGATGTGCAGTCCATAATCTTCGGATCATTCTGAAATGTATGGGATTATAGTAGATGGGTATCAACAATTGCAGAACAGCTACATTATACAGTCCCTTACTGTTCCAAATATTTGAAGAATGTGTTCGGGTGCACTTTTTCAGCCATGATTCAAAAAATTCGTTTTCAAAATGCAGAGTGTCTTCTCCGGAATTCAGATATGACGGTCAGTGAAGTCGGAAAAGAGATTGGATATGAAAATACGGAAAACTTTTTTCGTGTGTTTAAAAAGCATTATCATATGACTCCCTCTCAGTATCGGGCTGCAATACAGGAAGAGACCAATATGCAAACTGTATGTGGAGATAGAGATGTAATAAAACGGTAACAAAAAAATGACAAAATGGTAATGAAATAAGATATACATAAAATTACTAAAGAAAGGTGGAATACAAAATGGGAGATTGTTTTTACTGTAGTAAGGCAGAACCGGTAGTTCAGACTAAGGCGGGTAAGATACGGGGATTTAAGATGAATTCTACATACACTTTCCATGGCATCAAGTATGCTGATGCTGATCGCTTTCAAATGCCCAGAGAGGTAAAACCATGGAAAGGTATTAAAAATGCTCTGGCCTACGGTTATGTGTGTCCTATGCTGATGCAGGATCATCCGTTGATGGAGGCTATGATCCCACATCGTTACTGGCCAATGGATGAGAATTGCCAGTATCTGAATATTTGGACACAGAGTCTGGATCCGGAAGCAAAAAAACCGGTTATGGTATGGTTGCACGGAGGTGGATTCTTTGCAGGCTCATCCATTGAACAGGTGGCGTATGAGGGAGATCATCTGAGTGAGTACGGAGATGTGGTTGTCGTGTCATTGAACCATCGTCTGAATATTTTGGGATATCTTGATTTATCTGCTTATGGGGAAAAATACTACAATTCTGCTAATGTGGGAAATGCAGATATGGTCGCAGCCCTTCATTGGATTCAGGACAATATTGCTGGTTTTGGCGGAGATCCAGGTAATGTAACCCTGTTTGGTCAGTCCGGTGGTGGAATGAAAGTTTATTCCCTGATGAATACACCGGCTGCAGAAGGTTTATTCCATAAGGGGATTATCCAGAGCGGCGTAATAGAAGAAGGTAAAAAAGAGGCAGAGGATGACGGTACCGCAATTGTGGAGGCCCTTCTGACGGAATTGAAGTTGGAATCCGTTGAGGATTTGGAAACGATTCCTTACTATTTCCTTGCGGAAGCATATAATAAGGTGTCACCCAAGCTGCAGGAGAAAGGACTCTACGTGGGCGGAGAGCCGAGAGCAAATTCATGGTATGCCGGTGATCCGCGCAGAGTAGGATTTACCGATGGAGCAAAAAAGATTCCGGTGATAGTGGGTAGCGTTTTTGGAGAATTTGATTTCAAGCCGGTTCTGGAGAATAGGGATGAACTGACCCGTGAGGAAACGATGAAACTTCTGGAAAAATGCTTTCAGGAGGATGCAGAAGAGATTGCAGCAGAATTCGAAAAAGCATATCCGAATAATCGCCTTGTAGATGTTCTGTCGCTGGATTATATTTTCCGTTATGCATCGAAAGATTTCATTGCGAAGAAGTCAGTACATAAGGAAGCTCCCGTATATTCCTACATGTTTAATTATGAATTCCCATATGAGGGAGGAAAACTGGCATGGCATTGCTCTGAAATCCCGTTTGTTTTCCATAATATTGACCGAATTCCTATCTGCAATGTGCCGGGAGAAACAGACCGCCTGCAGGAGAGAATATGTGGTGCCTGGATAAACTTTGCGAGATACGGAAATCCTTCCGTTCCTTCTCTTCCGCAGTGGCCGGTATGTGAGCCAGGTAAAGAGGCAATTATGATTTTTGACAATATCTGCGAAGTTAAAGATAATTATGACCACAGGCTGATGGAGCTTCTTGTTAAACATGCTCCGGCATTTACTGTACCATTAGATGAGGATGCAGAAAATGTATTTATGCACTGATGCGGAAAGGATGGAATGCATATGGCAAAGCTGACTACATATCAGGTGACGGAGATTGCAAAAGACACCTGGGTTATCAATGAGGCTGGTATGACAGCCATGTTTTTGTTAAAAGGTACGGAACGTGCATTACTCATCGATACGGGTGTCGGAATGACAGACCTGAAAAAGCTGATTTCCTGGCTGACTCCGCTTCCCTATGATGTAGTGCTGACACATGGACATCCGGATCATATCGGAGGAGCTGCTCAGTTTGAAGAGGTATATATTCACGAAAAAGATGAGGATAGTCTTAAACCGATAAATTATGATAGCATCGCAGATTATGTGGAACTTTTGGGAAATATGGGAGCTTACGATGTGTATGACTGTAGCCCTGCGGATATCCGGCGGATACAAAAGATGCCAAAATGTCTTCCTTTGAAGGAGGGGATGGTGTTTGAGCTGGGGGGACGCAGTATCGAGGTAATTGAGACACCGGGTCATACATCGGGAGGCTGTTGTTTCCTTGATCGGAAAGAGCGAATCCTGTTTTCTGGAGATGCCTGCAATGGTAATCTGCTCTGCAGAGACAGTATTAATACACTATTGGGAGCTCTGGATAAAATCAAGTCCTATGAAAGTGAATTTGACCGCAATTTTAATGGCCATGTGGGATATGCGGGAATGCCTTTCGTTGGTTCCATGGATCATAGCATCATGAATACAGCGATACGCATCTGTGAGAATATCCTTTCAGGAACTGCGAAAATCGAGGATGGCGGTAAGAATGCGTTTGACGGAGATTGCAAGGTTGCGACAGACGGAAGAATCCGTATTGTATTTTCCCCAGACAGACTGATAGATGAAGGTGAAATTCCAGTAAGATAAACACAACAGACTCCGCTGGGGTTAACTTAAGCCTGAAAGCCTTGAAATCAAGACCTTTGGGCTTTTTATAAGTGTGCCATCAAGGCAGAATCTCCGGTTCTGGTGGCTTACAGTACCATAGAAATGATGAGGTAATAAGAATGAAAAAATATTTTTTATATTTTCTTGGTTTGAATTTAATAGCTTTTGCTGTTGTATTAAATGTTCGCTTTGATTTAGGAGTTGCTGCTTTTAGTTCTGTGATGTATTCAATATCACAAATCTATAACATTTCTTTAGGAACAGCTTCTATTATCTGTTACTTAATATTTGTTATTATTCAATGTATTTTATCCAAAAAGATCACAGTTACTTTTATTTTAGAAATTCCGTTATCGTTTGCTTTTGGTTGGTTGACTGATTTATATGATTTTATAATTCCTACATTATCGTTAAGTTTATACTTAAGGGTTATTTGTTTTATTATGACGATGTTCATTACTGCAATGGGCGTATTTTTAAGCGTGAAAACAAATCTTATTTTAACACCAACTGATGGTATTGTAAAAACTATTTCAGAAGTCTTCTCTTTTCCTTTTTCAATAGTGAAAAATACTTTTGATATTACACTTGTGTTTGCCACTATTATTTTATGTTTAATTAATCATACCCCTTTTTATGGTCTTGGTATAGGAACCATACTGACAGCCTTATTCATAGGAAGAATTATTAATATTTATGAAAAAAAGATACAGTTATCTTTTTAAAGGTGGCAATTGGGTATTACGATGCTAAACTGTTGGGGTTTAGCCATATATTGAAATAATCGTATCTGTATGATAGTATATCAGATGGAGAATGTCTCCATCTGATATGTCATTTACGGCGAATACCTATTATAATTATAGGGACTGTATTCAGAAACATATTATTCCCAGAATTGGCGGTCTGAGGCTGCTTGCGCTCAATCAAGGGCATCTGATGAAAATGTATAAAGAACCTGTAAAACAATATTCTGCTATTCCTAAAAGGGCAAGAACAATTATGAATACCTCTATGAGATACGCATTATCGAAAAGGTTGATTATGACGAATCCCTGTGAAGGTTTGGAACTGTCAAAAGGAGTAAAAAAGTCAAAGTATCATACGATTATTGTAGATGAGACTAAAACATATACTTTGGAGCAGGTAAAACTGTTGCTGGAAGCATCGAAGGAGACACGGATCCATATGCAGATGGTCTTTGCCTTGTTAATGGGGCTTAGGAAAAGTGAAATTAATGGCCTGAAGTATTCGGATATTGATTATAAGAATCGCAAATTACGCATCCAGAGACAGTTAGGAAGAGATCTCCATGTAGATGAAGAGTCATTGAAACCAAAGACAAAGACGAAACATGAGATCAAACTGAAAACAGCATCCAGTTATCGTGAACTGGATATTCCGGATTATGTGTTTGAAGAGATTCTTGAAGAACGCAAGAAGTATGAGAAAAACCGGAGCAGAAGGCAGCATGGACGGTGGGTCTTCCACACATCAGATTTCATGATCTGAGGCATACATACGCAACGCTTCTGATGAAGAATGATATAAACCAGAAAGCGGTAGCCGCTGCGCTGGGGCATTCCAAATCAATCATTACGGTGGACACTTATACGGATATACAGGCGATTATTGCAGATTGTGTTCAGGAGATTCAGTCATTTATTGAGGAGGTACATCCTTACGATCACACAGATGCAGAAATGCTGAAAAGCATGTTTCAGGAGATTGTTATAGTAGAAGATGAAAGCGTAACGGAAGAAGATGATGCAGAGCAGGAAAACAGAGAGGAAGCTGCGCCGGTGATCATTGTGTACGATTATTCGGATGTGACAGAGATGGACGATATTGCAGAATGGTATTTGGAGGAAGAGGTAGCTTAGGCTATCTCTTCTTTTTGGAGAAATAAGTTTATATATTTTTAGAAATGTTAAAGGATTATGGTGGTCTGATAACATGTTAAAAAATGAAAATACTGTGTGCATTGTTTTTTTTTGCAGCAAGTTGGTTATAATGCTATTAAGAATAATTAGGAAAGGTGGGGCAGACATATGGAAAAATTGCAGGATATAGAATTGAAAAAGATGTTGACGGAATTGGCAGATATGTTACAGACAGTATATCAAGAAAAACTGAAAGCAGTAATTTTATATGGGTCTGTTGCACGTGGAACAGCTACCGATGAGTCGGATATAGATGTTATGGTTCTTGTGGATGGAACTGATCAGGAATTAAGGATGTTTGAAGATAAACTGAGCGATGTTTCAACGGATATTTCCATAAAATATTTTAAGGTTTTTTCAATTATTGATGTCAGTTACCAAGAATATATGACGTGGATGACAATTTCTCCATTTTATAGAAATGTGTCCGAGGAAGGAGTGGTTCTGTATGCAGCTTGATGTAAAAACTCTTTCAGAATATCGCTTTGCTCGTGCCAAAGAAGATATGGAAGCGGCTGTAAGCAATCACCAGTCAGGATTTTATAAGGTTGCGATAAACAGATCATATTATGCAATCTTTCATGCGATTAGGGCGGTAAATATTCCGGGAGGCTTTGATGCTTCGAAGCATAGTTCTGTAATTGCTCATTTTAATCAGGTTTATGTGCATGGAGGAAAGTTCGATAGGGGTACATATAAACTGATAGATAGTGCATACCGTATTAGAGAAAAATGTGACTACTCAGATTTCTTTATTGCATCAAAAGAGGACTCGGAAAATCAGATTTGCAATGCAAAAGAATTTCTTAATAGAGTAGAGAACTTTTTGCCGGCAGAAGGAAAAATGAAATGTTATAGGGATAGAGAAACCGTTTGCTTTTCACGCAGGCGGTTTTTATTTTGTTAAAAACATAGTAGTAATTATAGATTGGTCTTGTGTTTATATTTCTTTTTTGCTACAATGAGAAAAGAACAGATGTTCGCGAGTGAGAATTGAATATTTATACAATCAGATGCATAAGCTGACAAAGAAAATTTATAGTTGTACCTTTATAATTATGTTGTTTTGTGCTATTCTGTTTTGAAGAATGACTGGGCGTTATGGTAAGTGGCGCCAAGTCAAAAAAAAAATTTAGTGACTTTATTCGTGTAATTGCCATTTTGACTAAAAAAATAAAGGCCATTACACGAATTTTGACCTCAAATTGCACGAATTTTCTGGTTGATATTAGTCGTATCGGGAGGTATTGAAGTGGAAAACGAACAGAAAAAGTTTAAATTAGTGTCAGATTATCAGCCGACCGGAGACCAGCCTCAGGCAATCGAAAAACTAGTTAAAGGATTCCGGGAAGGCAATCAATGCGAGACTTTGCTTGGTGTTACAGGCTCCGGCAAGAACTTTACCATGGCAAATGTTATTGCACAGTTAAATAAGCCAACCTTGATCATAGCGCACAATAAAACACTGGCGGCACAGTTGTACGGTGAGTTTAAGGAATTCTTCCCGGAGAACGCAGTGGAATACTTTGTTTCCTAATTCACGTGGAGAGAAAAAACTGCCTTATTTATAGCAATCCAATAAATTATTGCACATAATTACACGAATGAAACCACCCTATGCAGTCCTTTGGACGAATTGTTAAAAATCCTTTTGAAATAGCTGA